>JBDNIB010000166.1:0-4821 GCA_041688535.1 Prosthecobacter sp. | reverse complement strand
GCTTCCGCAACTTCAACAACCTCAAAGCTATCTGTTATTGGATGGCTGGAGATCGCAAACTCAAAATCCCTTCCGCTTTTACCCATCCGGTATAGCCAAGCGCCATTATTCTGATGCCGGTGCATGATAGCCGTGTAAGTTTAGAAACAGAAATGAGGTCTAGGCTGACCAAACCCATGCGGCTACAGTCCAAACGCCTGAGTTGAAGCAACGGAAGTGATAGGGATCGTTCTACAGGCTGGGGGGCTGGCGCGTTGAAGCTACGAATCAAAGACAAAGATCCACCCACCCATCTCTGATCTTCGGGCACGAAGAAGGCGATTTCTTTGATGACAAGCCCATCTACCCATTCAAAAGACACCAGTGGAAACGCGCCTATGTGCCAATAAATCTGAATGATTCTTCCGTTCGCAAATTGAGTTTTATTATAATGCTTGCTCTCGTTTTCAGGTTCCGTAAGCAACCGCTCAACCACCTCTTCAGGCCGTAGCTCCAGCGCTTTCTCCCACAGCAAAATCTGCTGATAATCCGGCTCACAAAAGACATGTTCACCGATGGTGAAGCGGGGAGCCAGCGCGGCATTGTTGCGCGACAAAGCCAGCGCTCCACTGACCATCTCTGCCACAATGCGCCCACCCTGCGACCCGGTTTGAACGAGACCGCTACCTGAATGAGGGATGATGGGCAGCTTGTCTTCAGGCATAATTAGAAATTCTGGTCGAGACGTTTGATCAGCTTGGTGTTTTCATCGTCGAAGTCGAGAACTTCGAGATTTTCCAAGGGACAGATGTCCAACTCCATGAGTGGATTCCCACGGCAATAGACCTGAGCGACGAGAGGGACGGGAGAGAGGTTTAACGTCGCAATTTGGTTATTCGCGCACATCAGCCATGTGAGATGAGGAACGCCGGAGAGGTCAAGTTCGACAATTTGGTTCTCATCACAGGTTAATTCAGTGAGTTCGGGAACCGTCGATAGGTCAAGTTCGGTCAGACGGTTGTGAAAGCAGTTTAGCCGGGTGAGTTGATCCACGGCAGGCAAGTCGATGGTGGACAGGTGGTTGTAGCTGCAATCCAACTCCGTCAAGTCGGCGACCGTGGACAGGTCTAATTCATCAATCTGAATGTCTGCGCATTTGAGGATCCTCAGTTCGGGGATTTCGGACAAATCGAGGCGGCCAAGATTGTTCCCAGTGCAATCCAATTCCACAAGATGCGGAACACGAGACAAGTCCAAATGACGAATCCCAAGCCGTCCGCACTCTAACCGCCGCAGCTTGGGCAAAGGCAGGGACATTCGACGCTCCACCTGATCACGATACTCAGGCACTGAAAAGATTACTGATTCGATGACGATGCCGTCCACCCATTCAAAATCAGTGAGTGGAAGGCGTCCTATATCCCACTGAAGCTGAATGATCCTTGCATTCCTGATGACCGTTAAAGACAGCTCTCGGTCGTACCACGGTCCTTTCAACCCGAACAGCGTGCCATCGTCCAGAAGTCTCTCCAATACGGCTTCCGGCTCCATTCGCAGAGCCTTGGCCCAAAGAAGCATCTGCCGGTAGTCAGGTTCACAGAATGCGATGTCGCCGATGATATGGCCTGGGACGAGTACCGCATCTGCCCGTGACAGGGCCAGCGCCCCGCTCAGCATCTACGCGACAATTCGCTCGCTCGACGCGTTGGTCACAGCAAGACCACTTCCAGGATGAGTGGTGAGAGCCA
Source organism: Prosthecobacter sp. (assembly GCA_041688535.1). Classification (GTDB taxonomy): domain Bacteria; phylum Verrucomicrobiota; class Verrucomicrobiia; order Verrucomicrobiales; family Verrucomicrobiaceae; genus Prosthecobacter. Next base: position 3,094 of record JBDNIB010000166.1, on the reverse strand, counting down.
GACTTTTGAGTTCAGCCGCCGAGTTGGTTTCGCCGTCGTTCATGCGGCTTTGGGTGTATTCCTGGAAATCGTGCTCTCACGGCTTCCGCGATTTCCTGCGGAGTGGCGCAGGGTGCTGCTGGCGGCATGGCGGAGCGGGAGCGGCTGGAGACTTCGAGATTCAGTCCAAACAGCTTCGCGATTTGGGCGAGGCGTTTGAGCTAAGTGCTCAAGGATTGCGGTGTGACGGGCTGCTGTGCCGCCTCCGCATAGATGCACTCCAGCCGCGCATTCACGATGGCACGCATGACGGCGAGTTCTGCGGGTGCCTGCGGGGCGCTCTCCTCGATCCGGTTCATGCGGCGAGATAGGTAGCGGGAAACGCGGGTGGGCGAGATGCCAAGCTGATTGGCGATCTCCACCTGCTTCATGCCTTTCACGGAGAGCTTCCACGCCTGGTTCTCAATCTCAATGCCCTGCACACGCTGAATGCGTGCGCGGCGGGCTAGCTGGCGAGGCTGATGAAACATGGCGCTATTCTTGGCTCTGGTTGCGTTCCCGCAAGTCTATTCGTGGCGCAAGAAAAATGCTCATTTGGAATGCTTGCACCGTTAGCGGCTTTCGCTTTGGTGGTCATGATTTGCGGCGGATGATTTTTTCTCCGCCCGTGCCTCCGGCTTCGGTCACGATCATAGGGGCGATTTCAGCAAGTGCGGCGTCGATTTCTGGCTTGCTGGCGTTTCTGCTGAACAGCGCGTGAAGCTGGGGCATGGTGAGCGGGGCGTTGCCGAGCGCTTCCCATATCTTCGCAGCTTTTGGGTCGGCGAAGGTTCCGGCAAAGATGTGCGCGGCGCTGGCTTCGCAGTAGCGCCAGAAAGCCACGGCGGCTTCAAGGTGTGTCCTGCCGATGAAGTCGCTTTGATCCAGCAAGGCCAGCAAGAGGGCAATGCGCATGACCTGGGCTTCAGCGCGGGAAAGTATCTCGCCCATCCTACCGGGTGGCGGTTCGCTGAGTTCTGCATAAATCTGATACCACAAGAGGCGTGCGGCTTCATCACGCTGAACTTCCCCGCGTACGCGTGCGGTCCTTACGGCGGCACGCAGCGACTCACACAATTGGTTGGTGTCTGCTGAACCGCTTCCATCCGGCAACAGCTTGGAGCGGTCGGCATGAATCCACAGGCAACGATTGGCAAGGCCGTTGCTCATTTCCACACTGGCGAGTAGTCGGCGGAGTTCCGGCAAGGTGACGTGGCCGATCAGGCTGATGTGAGCCCCATCCACCTCGATAGGGTCTTTGCGACGAAGCACGGCGATTCTTTGACCGTCCCACGCCTGACGCAGCAAGACGGAGACGGTGTTTCCTTCGCGCTTCATCACTTGCAGAACTTGGGCAAACTCGCCTTCTACCAGCAAGAGGCGCTTATCCCCATCGTCAACGAAAACCTGGGTGATACCCTCGCCTGAAACGGTGCCTGCTTTGACGCGGTTCGAGAACCACGCGGAGTCCACATCTTCCAATATCCTCTTGGCCTGCGCCCAAGAGGTGCCTTTACGAGCCTTGGCAGTGCGTCCACAGATGATGGCAAACAGATTGGCACGATGCTTTGATCCATCGGCCACGAAGTAGGGCGAGGGGCCAATGAGATTGCCCAAACCAGCGAGCATCTGAGCATAAAGCGCGGCGGGATCGGCTTCCGTGTGTGGCAGGATGCGGCGGACGATCTAGCCAACCGGCCCGTGAAGCGCGGAATCAGGAAGCATTGGCGGCTTGGCGCTACCATACGAAAAGGACGAAATGCACGAAATGTCTGCTGCCGTGTCGGGGGAGTTTTCGTTGTTTTCGTGCTTTTCGTTCACCGGAGCACCGATAACGCTCGGCTTACATGCGGGACGCTGTTTGAGTAGCGCGGTAAAATCGGCGGTGGTGTTCATTGGAAAAGGACGTTGAGGGTTTCTTGATGGGCTTCAGGGGCGGCGATGAGTGCGCCCAAGTCTTTGCAGCCAACTGGCAGCGGTACGGCATCCACCGTTGCGCCAGCGGCCTCCAGGTCTGCGAGCCATGAGGCGGCAGCGTTTAGACCCGCCTCATCGGCATCCGGCACGATGCGGACGTGTCTGCCTTTGAACCGTGCCAGCAAGACAGGATCACGGACGAAGCGGGAGGTGGCGCTGGTCGCGGCAAGAATACTCCAACTCCCGGCCATGTTCACTGCGGTAAAGGCGGCGAGGGCTTCGATCAATCCTACGACGCCTTCCACAAGCAGAACGTGGCTGGTATCTCCTAGCCAACGCAGGCCGATGAATGCGCCTTCGCTTCCCGGCAAGTTCTTGGCCTTGATCGTCGTGCCATCGTTGCGCGTGAAAGGCTTGCCATCCAGGCGGCGAGCCTGGGCAAAGGTGCCTTCATGGAGGATGAAGCAGCGGTGGCCCTCGATCTCAGCGCCTTTCAAGAATCCGTGCCGGTGTGCTAGGTCAACGGCATCAGGCAGCATGTGGCGGAGTTCACCGATGGCGCGAATGCCAGCCGGGTTCAGGGGGTGAAACTGCGGCCATGCGTTGCGCTGGCGTGCTTTCTTCTCGGCATCGCTTTCAAAGTCTGGCGCGGTTCGTTCTCGCGGCGGGGTTTCGCCAAGCAGATAACCGACCGGCTTGCCGGATGATGCGGCAGCACTGCGGAGCTTGTGGCGAAGGTCTGATTCCGTCCACGGCGGGAGGCAGTCCTTGTTCCAAGCGACGAGCAGCAGCAATGCCTCATCCTCGCTGAGATTGAAGCCTCTTATGAGTGCCGTTGCGGCGGCGAAGGCGGTGGCATGACCACTTTGGCCAGACACAGACACGGGCATCCTTGCCAGATAAGCGCTGGCACGCTCTAAAATTGAGTTCATGGGTGCAATGGAAGGTTGCGGCCCCGCGCTCTCTGCCTTACTTTCTACGCATCAATCACGAAGCGCAGGTCGTTGGCGAAAGCTGGCGGCCTGTTTCGTTTATTCGGCCTGAGCCAGTGAGTTTAGGTAAGTGCGGATGCTGTCGAGGTCGAAGAGGAGGCGGCCTCGCGTGTTGCCTCGTTTACGGACACTGACTGAGCGGATAGAGCCTTCGGCGACGAGTTCGT
>JBDNIB010000165.1:0-2134 GCA_041688535.1 Prosthecobacter sp. | reverse complement strand
CGTTCCCGTCGGCGAAGAAGTCCTCGGCCGTATTTTCAACGTCACCGGCGACGCTTGCGATGACCAAGCTCCCCCTGTCACCGCGAAGCGTTACGCGATCCATCGCCCCGCTCCTGCTCTCGTCGATCAGAATCCTTCCGCCGAGATCCTCGAAACCGGCATCAAGGTCATCGACCTCATCTGCCCCTTCACCAAAGGTGGTAAAGTCGGCGCCTTCGGTGGTGCTGGCGTCGGCAAGACCGTCGTCATCATGGAGCTCATCAACAACATCGCCAAAGGCCACGGTGGTTACTCCGTGTTCGCTGGTGTGGGCGAGCGTACCCGTGAAGGAAACGATCTCTACCATGAAATGATCGAGTCCGACGTGATCAAGGTGAAGAAGAACGGCCACGAAATCGTGAAGAACGAGCAGGGCGGTTACATCAGCGAGCCCGGCTCGAAGGTGGCCCTCGTGTACGGCCAGATGAACGAGCCTCCAGGTGCCCGTCTCCGCGTCGCCCTCTCCGCCCTCTCCATGGCCGAGTACTTCCGCGATGAGAAGAACCAGGACGTGCTCTTCTTCGTCGATAACGTCTTCCGTTTCTCCCAGGCCGGTTCCGAAGTGTCCGCCCTCCTCGGACGTACGCCATCCGCCGTGGGTTACCAGCCCACTCTCGCCGCAGAAATGGGCATGATGCAGGAGCGCATCACCTCCACCAAGAGCGGTTCCATCACGTCCTTCCAGGCCGTTTACGTCCCTGCGGATGACTTGACCGATCCTGCCCCGGCCAACACCTTCGCCCATCTTGACTCCACCGTCGTGCTAGAGCGTTCCCTCGCCGAGCTGGGCATCTACCCTGCCGTCGATCCGCTCTCCTCTGTGTCCAAGGCCCTCGCTCCCGAAATCGTCGGTAAAGAACACTACCGCGTCGCCCGTGGTGTGCAGCGCGTCCTGCAGCGCTACAAAGACTTGCAGGACATCATCGCCATTCTCGGCATGGACGAACTCAACGAAGACGACAAGCTCACCGTCTACCGTGCTCGTAAGCTCCAGCGCTTCCTCTCCCAGCCCTTCCACGTCGCTGAAATTTTCACCGGCACCAAAGGCGAATACGTCAAAGTCAGCGACACCATCCGAGGCTTCGCCGAAATCCTCGACGGCAAACACGACAGCGTCCCCGAAGCCAACTTCTACATGAAGGGCGGTATTGATTCTGTGCAGAAAGACTGAGTGCTGCGCACAATGACGAATGCAGAATGTCGAATGACGAATGTGTGATCCAATCCCATCCCGCCTCGATTTTTTCACCCCCTCCTCATTAGTCATTCATTCGTCATTCTGAATTCGTTATTCGTCCTTTTTCCCCACCATGCCTTTCAAACTCGAAATCGTCACCCCTGAAGCCCGCATCTACTCCGATGACGTGGATACCGTCGTGTTGCCGGGTTACGAAGGCGAAATGGGCGTCCTGCCAGCACACAGCAACCTCGTGACCACTCTCCTCCCTGGCGAGCTGCGCATCACCAAAGGTGGCAAAACGATCGAAATGGCCGTCGGCGAAGGTTTGGTCGAAGTCACCGGCACCGTCACCCGCATCCTCACCGACGCGGCCATCGACGCCGACAAGATCGACGAAAAAGCCGCCGAAGAAGCCATTGAGCGCGCTAAGAAGGCACTGAGCGAACTCAAGCCCGGCGAGCAGCAGGAAGAAGTCGCCGCCGCCATGGCCGCCATCCAGCGCGCCACCGCCCACCTGCACATCAAGCGCAAGCGCCGTACGGTCTGAGGAACGCGGGCTTCAGCCCGTTCTGGCCTTCGTCGCCTTGGCGAAGAAGGCAGCACACCGTGACGTCCCAGACTCTAGGGCAGTTTCTTCACAAAGATAGCGAGCCTTAGTCCGCATTTTTCACACTCGCTGGGGAAATGGTAACAGCATGTGGCACGCGCTGATATAGCTCAATGCCGTTAAGCAATGATGGTGACTTCATACATAGAGGGCGAGGTGGATGAAGTGGTCGAGATCATACGCGGCCACTTTTTGATGGGGTGACGCACTTTACGATCACAACTCCTCGGTCTTCTCGGCGACAGGGCAAAGGCCGCGATCTGTTGTCGCATCCGGCGCACCAGTTCTTGTTGGGCAGCCTTGTCCAT
>JBDNIB010000164.1:0-6822 GCA_041688535.1 Prosthecobacter sp. | reverse complement strand
CGAGGCGTGACTTCCGCTGCGTCAGGTTGCGCTGGAGATCGTTGAGTTCGTTGTTCATCGCGTCACGCTGACGGCGGAGTTCGATGATCTCGCGAGCGCAGTCTTTGGCCTTTTCGTCGAGCTGATTGCGGGTCTATTCGAGTTCCTGGATGTTGCGCTGCAACTCGTCGAATTCGATCTGGCTCGTCTCACGCGCCTGCTGCGCGGTTTGACGATCATGCGCGAGCGACTCGTGACGCTGGCGGTCGCCGGAGATTTGAGTGCTCAAGGATTGCGCACGGGCCTCGCTGCCCGCCATTTGGCCTTCAAACTGGCGAATGGACTCGCGAATGGAACGACGATCGGTTTCGAGGCGATTGCGCTCCGGCAAGATGCTCTGATGCTGGCTGGCGTGCTCGTTCATGGCGAGCTGACGCGTCTGGATGTTGTCGGTGAGGGCCAGAAGCTGCTCATCGGCGTTGGCGAGATCACGGCGGGCTTGATCCAGCAGCTCTTCATTCGCGGCGATCTGCTCTTCGTTTTGACGGATGCGGCCTTCCAGCTCTTCGCTGCGCTCCTTGTTGAAGCCGATGCGGCCCTCGGCGCTCTGCATCTGCGAGCGAAGTTCCTGCGCCTGCTGGCGTGCCTGGCTGATGAGTGATTCGAGCGCGTGGTAAGCCTCGCGTGTCTGCGCGGCCTCGGACTCGGTGGTCTGGAGTTCCCGCTGCACCTCGTCAATCTTGGCGGTCAGCATCCGCACCTGGGTTTCTGACTCGGATTTCTCACCGGCAAACTCGCTGTACTGCTTGTGCGCTAGATGCGTGTCGAGCAGGCGGGTGTCTTCGAGCAGCGTCTGATAACGGCGCGCCTTCGCGGCCTGCCGCTGCAAGGTACCCATCTGGCGTTTCACTTCGGCGACGATGTCAGCCACGCGCAGCAGATTCGCCTCGGTGTACTCCAGCTTGCGCAGTGCTTCCTTCTTCTGCGATTTGAACTTGGTGATGCCCGCAGCTTCCTCAAACACCGTGCGGCGGTCTTCGGGTTTCGAACTGAGCAGCATGTCGATCTGGCCCTGCGCCATGATCGAGTAGGCCGCACGACCGATGCCGGTGCCGGCGATGAGGTCGTGGATGTCCTTGAGGCGGCAAACCGTGTTGTTCAGGCGGTATTCGCTGCGGCCATCGCGAAACACGCGGCGGTTCAGCGCGACCTCATTGAAATCAACTTTCAGTGACTGCTCGCAGTCCGCCATGGTCAGCGTGACCTCGGCCAAGCCCACGGGCTTGCGTTTGTCGGTACCGTTGAAGATAACATCGGCCATTTCATCGCCACGCAGGGCCTTGGCGGAGGTTTCACCGAGCACCCAGCGGATGGCATCGACGACGTTCGATTTGCCGCAGCCGTTGGGTCCGACGATGCCGGTGACGCCTTTGTGGAATTCAAAGTGCGTCTTGTCGGCGAAGGATTTGAAGCCGTGAAGGGTGAGGCTTTTCAGGTACATGATGGGAAAGGACGAATGCCGAATTGAGAATGCCGAATGGCCGCGAAATGAGTGCTGCGGTGGAGTGAACCATTCCATGCCCCATGCACGCAAGGTCGAAGGCGCTTTTTCACCCTATCTTGAGGTTCATTAAGACATCCGAAACAAGATGTGGTATTTTCCGCCTCTTAAAAGCTGTGAATAAACCCAGCGGCTGTGAACAAGTTTCAATACACCGCTTTGCGATGGAAAAGAAAGCTCTCCAAAAGCAGCAGTCCCAGCGCGAGCCAGATCAAGCGCTGCGGCCAGGTGCTGAAGGCTGAGGCGGTGATGATGGGTGCGGCAGCCTGCATGGAGGTGGCACAGCCGGCGGCTTGGAGTCAAAATACCTGACAGATTTCTCATCGCACGAAACACTGCAGCTCTGCAACGCAGAGGAAGCACCCGAAGGCAAAATCGGAGAACGCAGACCACGGAGTCAGTGTTTGCCGAAAGAGACGAACGAAGGGGAAAGTCTGATCTACCTTCCAGCATCCAGCATCTCCAAGTTTCCCTTTCTCCGAGTCTGGAACCCCTTGCCATCCCTAGCGGGAACCGCTTTGATGGTGCGACCCCATCCGAATTTCCCCGAATGCCACGCGTTGCCCCAGAAAAGTCTGCATCCAAGTTCGACAACTCGCTAATAACGCGCAGTAACGCACGCATCTGCTGCATCAATTGCCATTGAGCTATGAGCGATCCCTTCTTCGAGCGTCCCATCCTCAACTCGCCTTACGAGTGCCCCACTCGCCACTGGGAGCTAGATGCGGCGGGGCAGCCCACTCAGCAGATCATCGACTCCCGCCGCCGGGCCGCGTTCATCACGCCTATCCCGAAGTCCAAGAAGCGGAAAGGCTCCACGGAGCAAAGCGAACTCGGGTTCGATGAAGGTCTCGGCCTCTCCTCCGTCAAGCAGAACTACGAAACCACCTCTTTCATCAATGAGGTGCGCAGTGCGGTGGACCGCTGGCGCTCACTTCATCCGAATCAGTGGCAGGTCACACCGGAGACGCAGCGGCTCCTTCAGCACTGGCGGCATCACACGTTTAGCAATCAGCGCCCCTTCTTTTGCCAGATCGAGGCCGCCGAGACCGCCATCTGGCTCACGGAGGTCGCGCCACACTCGCCTTCGGGCAAAAAAGCCCTCGCCTACCTCGACAGCGCCTCGCATGAGGCCAATCCCGACCTTGCCCGCCTTGCCTTGAAGCTCGCCACCGGCGCAGGTAAGACCACCGTCATGGCCATGCTCATCGCCTGGCAGACGATCAATGCGGTGCGTCGTCCCGGCAGCAAGCAGTTCACCCGTGGCTTCCTCATTGTCGCTCCCGGCCTCACCATCAAAGACCGCCTCAGCGTGCTGGAGCCGAATCACCCGGACAACTACTACTCCACTCGCGAACTCGTCCCCACCGACCTGCTGGACGACCTCCAGCGTGCCAAGATCGTCAGCACCAACTACCACGCCTTCAAGCTCCGCGAGCGCATCGAAATCTCCAAAGGTGGCAAGCAGCTCCTCAAAGGCCGCACCGGTGACGACATCCAGACCGCCGAGACCGAGGGCCAGATGATCCAGCGCGTCATGCCTGATCTCATGGGCTTGAAAAACATCCTCGTCATCAATGACGAAGCGCATCACTGCTACCGAGAGAAGCCAGCCTCCGATGATGACTTTATCGACGACAAAGGCAACCCGCTCACCGGTGACGATCTCAAGGAAGCCAAAGAGCGTGCCAAGAACGAAAACGCAGCCGCCCGCCTGTGGATCAGCGGCCTGGAGGCCGTGCAGCGCAAGCTCGGCCTTGCTCGTGTCTTCGACCTCTCCGCCACACCCTTCTTCCTCGCGGGTTCCGGCTACCGGGAAGGCACGCTCTTCACCTGGACCATGAGCGACTTCTCCCTCATGGACGCCATCGAGTGCGGCATCGTGAAGCTGCCCCGCGTGCCTATCGCGGACAACATCCCGAATGCTGACCAGCCCATGTTCCGCGACCTGTGGCAGCACATTGGCAAGAAGATGCCCAAGTCCGGCCGCAGCAAGGGAGCCGCCCTGAATCCCCTCGACCTGCCAGTCCCGCTGATGACCGCCTTGGAGGCGCTCTACGGTCACTACGAGAAGACTTCAAAGCTCTGGGACGATGCCAAGACTTCCGTTCCGCCCTGCTTCATCGTCGTTTGCAACAACACCTCCTCGTCGAAGCTGGTCTTCGACTACATCTCCGGCTGGCAGCAGAGTCTGGATGATGGCAGCAGCCAGCTTCAGGGCGCACGCCTGCCGCTGTTCAGCAACTACGACGAGCACGGCAACCCCTATCCATCGCCTCGCACCCTGCTCATTGATAGCGAGCAGCTTGAGGCGGGTGATGCACTGGATGACAACTTCCGCGCCGTGGCGGCGGAGGAAATCGAGCGTTTCCGCCGCGAACTCATCGAGCGCACCGGTGATCCGCGTGCAGGTGAAAAGTTCACGGATCAAGACCTCCTGCGCGAGGTGATGAACACCGTCGGCAAAGCGGGCCGCCTCGGCGGTGGCATTCGCTGCGTTGTTTCCGTGGCCATGCTCACGGAAGGCTGGGATGCCAACAACGTCACTCACGTGCTCGGCGTCCGTGCCTTTGGCACCCAGCTCCTTTGCGAGCAGGTGCTGGGCCGTGCCCTGCGTCGCCTGAACTACGAGGTGCAGACCGAGGGCGAGGACGTGGGTAAGTTCCCCGTCGAGTATGCCGATGTCTTCGGCATCCCCTTCGACTTCACTGCGCAGGCCGTGCAGAGCAAGCCACAGCCGCCGAAGGAGACCATCCAGGTCAAGGCCATGCGCCCCGAGCGCGATCACTTGGAAATCCGCTTCCCCCGCGTCACTGGCTACCGTGTGGAGCTGCCGGATGAGCGCTTGGAAGCTGACTTCAATGACGGCTCCACCCTCATCCTCACGCCGGAACTCGTGGGTGCCACCGAGACCCAGGCCGCAGGCATCATCGGTGAGTCAGTGAACATGAACCTCGTCCACACCGGCGATGTCCGCCCCTCGCAGGTGCTTTACGAGCTGACCTCCCACCTCGTCCTGCATAAGTGGCGCGAGCCCGGCGAGGGACCGCAGCTTCAGCTCTTCGGCCAGCTCAAGCGCATCGCCCGCCAGTGGTTGGACACTCACCTCGTCTGCAAGGGCAAGACCTACCCCGCCCAGCTCAAATACAAAGTGCTCGCCGACATGGCCTGCGAGAAGATCACCGCCGCCATCACCCGCCGCTTCCTGGACACCCGTCCGGTGAAGGCCCTGCTGGACCCCTTCAATCCCACAGGCTCCACCAAGCACGTCCGCTTCAACACCAGCAAGACCACCCGCTGGCAGACCAGCCCGGACAAGTGCCACCTGAACTGGGTCATCCTCGACAGCGATTGGGAGAGCGAGTTCTGCCGCGTGGCCGAGCAGCACCCGCAGGTCCGCGCTTATGTCAAAAATCACAACCTCGTCCTGGAGGTGCCGTATCACTTTCAGGGGGAGGTTCACCAGTATCGGCCCGACTTCATCGTCCTCGTCGATGATGGCCACGGCCCGGATGACCTCCTCCACCTCGTCGTCGAGATCAAAGGCTATCGTGGTGAGGCCGCGAAGGAGAAGGCCTCCACCATGCAGACCTACTGGATTCAAGGAGTGAACCACCTCAAAACCCACGGCCGCTGGGCTTTCGCTGAGTTCTGCGATGTCTATGAAATCCAGTCCGACTTCGCCGCCAAGGTGGAGCAGCATTTCGCCACCATGATTGAGACCGCCCTCAGTCCCGCCGCTGCTGCGAAATGAACGCTGGCATTCATTCTTTGAAAGCAATGTTCAGAAAAGATTATTTTTGAACATCAAACTCTAGCAATGTATATGAAATCGCATTTTCTATGCATGTTGGCTCTGGCATGTTTCATTTTGATACATGACGCTGAGGCCATGCATGGGGAAAGCGACTTTCCTATACACGACGCACCATGAGCACCATTCCACCCCTGCAAAGCCTCTCCGCAACCCGGTTTGAGACGCCAGCTATTTTGAAAAAAGTGGCCTCGGCCGGTCGGCGGCTGGCCGAGCTGAAGGGGGCCGCCAGCAGCATTCCTCGTCAGAGTATCCTCATCAACACCCTCTCGATTCAAGAGGCCAAGGACAGCTCCGAGATCGAAAACATCGTCACCACCCATGACGAGCTTTTCCAGGACGACCTCAGCCCCAGTAGCACCCTGAGTCCTGCGGCCAAGGAAGTGCTCCGCTACCGCCAAGCTCTCTGGAGTGGCTACGATCTCGTCCGACAGTCCAGGCTGCTGACGGTTAATCACATCCTCGAAATCCAAGCCCTGCTGGAGCAGAACAACGCAGGACTGCGCAAAGTTCCCGGCACAGTGCTCAAAGACGGCTTGGGACGCACCGTCTATACCCCGCCTCAAGATGCCAACGAGGTCGCCAGTCTAATGATTGACCTCGAGCGCTTCATTAACGACAGCGCCACTTTCGATGCGGACCCGCTCATCAAGATGGCACTCATCCACCATCAGTTTGAGAGCATCCACCCCTTCTATGACGGCAATGGCCGCACGGGCCGCATTTTGAATGTCCTCTATCTCGTGAAGGAGGGCCTGCTGGACAGCCCTGTTCTCTACCTCAGCCGCCACATCGTCCGCACCAAGGCGGACTATTACCGCCTGCTTCAATCCGTCCGCACCCAGGACACTTGGGAAGAGTGGGTGCTCTACTTGCTCACCGCCGTGGAAGAAACAGCCCTGCAGGCCATCCGCACCATCAACGCCATTCGAGTCGCCCTCCAGGACTACAAGCAACGCATCCGCGCGACACACAAGTTCTACAGCCAGGACCTCATCAACAACCTCTTCACCCACCCCTACACGAAGATCGAGTTCATGGAGAAAGACCTCAAGGTCTCCCGCCTCACGGCCACCCGTTATCTGGAGGCACTCACCGCCAGTGGCTTCCTGCAAAAACAGCGTATTGGGCGCTACAACTACTTCATCAATCCCGCCCTCACGCACATTCTCACGACCGAGCCCGCGCTCCTAACACCCTGATATATGGCCAAAAAATCCACCAGCGCAGCCAAATCCGTCGAGACCCTCAAGCACGCCGACGCCACGCGCAAAAACATCCCCTCCGCTGAGCAGCAGTCCATTCTGCAAAAGGAGATCGAGGCACCGAAGAAGGTCCGCTACCCGCGCAATACCGACCTCGATCCCCAGCTCGTCTGGCGGGGAAAGGATGAGCAGGACTGGAGCGACCTCGTCGTCCACGCCCCGCCGCTCTACATCCAGGAAAAGGTCCACCCCAAGGCGATCAT
>JBDNIB010000163.1:0-3962 GCA_041688535.1 Prosthecobacter sp. | reverse complement strand
GGTATGACGCCCGACTTCGCCGCCGGCGCGTTCTTCCATGCCCTTCGGCACCTTCCAGTGGAAAAGCGCATTGAAGCGGGTGACGCGCACGCCAGTGGCACTGGGCTTGACGTGTTCCAGGAAGGTGGAGAAGCGGCCAATGACGCCTTTCTCATCGAGACGCTTGGCGACCTCACAGAATGTCTCCAAGGAGACGCCTGCGGCCTTGGCGCGGCCTGCCCATGGATTCGGACCAATTTCCGCGACGGACAGATCGCCCTTGAGGTGCAGCAGCACATTCCACTCCTCCGCATCCAGCTCCGCGATGTTGGTGGTCATCATTTTGGCGGGCACTTCGGCTTTTTCACCGGGTTCCATGGTCTTGCGGCGCACATGACCGACGCCGAGGGCGAAGATGCCGTGCGCCTGCATGGTGTAGTAACTCTCCGCACCGATCAGCCGGGCCAGCACATCACAATGCGTGTTGATCTCGTAGCCCTGGGGCACTTTCAGCGTGGTCCACAGGCGGTAGTCGCTGCCGCTGACCTCGCGGTCGGTGCTGCGCAGCACGACGTGGCCGCTGAACGGGTCTTGTTTGAAGAGAAACTCAAAGGCGGCCTCCAGCTTCTCCGTCGGCACCTTCCAGGCCACTAGCGCACCTTCCGCGAGCTTGTTGGCCAGCAAGGTCTGCCGCACACGGCGGATCACCCCGGCCTGCAGCATCGCCTGAATGCGCGCCGTCACGGTCTCCAGCGGCAGGCCGCTCAACTGCGCGATGTCCTGGAACGGCGTGGGCGTGAAGCCCTTGATGCAGTCCTCGCTCACGGCAAGGATTTGGGCATTGATGGGGTCGGTGTGCTCGGTGGGAAGGGAAACGTCGGACATGATGGCTGAAATGAGGAACTAAACCCTTAGCGGGGCATGCACGGATTGCGAGATTTGAAATTTGCGATTTAGCATGCGGCAATTGCCGTCTAGCATGCGGCCATGAACGACCGCAAGCCCACTGCCGCCATGCGCCGGCGCCACAACCTCATCGCCGCGTGGCGTGGGATGGAAGACGGACCGCTGATGGACCTGCCGGTGCTCAAGGTGGGCGATCTGGCGACTAAAATCATGGCGCAGGCCGGTCTGGCGAACCGGGTGAAGCTGGAGGACGTGCTGGCCGCCTGGGAGGAGATCGTCGGCGCGTTTTTGTTCAAGCTCACCCGTCCCGATACGATGGAGCGCGGCATCCTCACCGTGCGCCTCATGCAGCCCACCGCCCACCACACGCTGATGCTGGAAAAAACCAAGATCCTCAAGCGTCTCCAAGCCAAGCTGCCAGACGCCAAGATTCGTGACATCCGCTTCCGGCATGGCTGACGTAGTTCGCTTTTCATCCTTAAACTTCCTGCTTTGAATTTCCACCAACACGCCGCCCTCATCATCGTCGGTCACGGTTCCACCGTGAATCCGGACTCCAGCGCCCCGACGCACCTCCATGCAGACGCCATTCGCCGCCAAGGGTTGTTTCGTGAAGTCGTGTGCTGCTTCTGGAAGGAAGAGCCGAACATGCGCGAGGTGTTTGAGATGGTGGACAGCGAGGTGATTTACATTGTGCCGAATTTCATCAGCGAGGGCTACTTCTGCCAGCAGGTGCTGCCGCGCGAGCTGCGGCTCGACGGCCCAGTCACGCAGCGCGATGGCAGGACGATTTATTACTGCGACCCGGTGGGCATTCACCCGAACATGACCCGCCTGCTGCTGCAACGTGCGGATGAAGTCGCCCCCGGCGTGCCGCGTGACCGCACCAGCCTCGTCATCGTGGGCCATGGCACGAACCTGAACGAGAACTCGCGCAAGGTGATCGAAAACCAAGTCGCTCTGATCCGCGACGGTCACCACGGCTTCGCCGAAGTCGTGGATACTTACATGGAGGAGGCTCCCTTCGTCGCTGAGTGGGCGAAACTGACCACCGCGCCGGATGTCGTCGTCGTGCCCTTCTTCATCGCCGACGGCTTGCACAGCTTTCAGGACATCCCCGTGCTGCTCGGCATGCGCGAGGAAACCGGGGCCGCGCTGAGCGAGCTGGGCGTGTTTCACCACAATCCGCACCAACTCCAGGGACGCCTGCTCTATTACAGCGGCGCGATCGGCACCGAAGCGCACATGGCGGAAGTGATTCTGGACCAGGTGCATGACTTTGATGCGAAGCACGGCGTGCGGTCAGATGTCAGAGGTGAGAAGTCAGAGGTGAGAAGTACGCTCGCATCTTGGCTCGAATCGGGCCGCGACGAGATTGGCGAGATCGCGATCAGCTCGAATGCGGATGGGAGTTTTTCGCTCTGTCATATCGCCGATCGCGGCAAGGATGGGCTGCAGGTCCATCACGAGGCCGGGGAAGCGCTGTTCATCGCCCGTTGCGATGCCAGCGGGGCGTTTCGTCCGTTGCATTCCGCGCCCACGCTGAATCGCGGCTGGCGGCTCGATCTCGCCACACTCGACGAGCTGCGGCTGGCCCTCGATTTCTTCTATCCCGCCGCTCTCGGCATGGCACATGCCTTGGAGCAAGAGCAACTGGCCGCCGTGCCGCTGCGTGAGGTGTTGGGCCGACAGACTGGCATGTATCGCTTCGCCAACAACATCACCGACGAGCAAGCGCATGCGATGATCGGCAAAAACTGCGCGAATGACCAGTGCCTACGCCGCATCCTCTGGCCGCTCATGAACTCGCAGCCGATGGCAGGCGCAGCCGCCGCCAAAACGCGGGCCAGTCACGCCCCAAACGCTATTCCCCTGCTCTGCATCGAAGCCTGCACGCACGTCGTCTCTGCCGCACGCAAAGTGGCGCGTGACAGTTTTGACGCGGCCCAGCTCAAGAGTGCGGATTGACAAGGCCCTTGTGGCGTTCTATCCCGCCCCATGCGCATCCGCACATTCAAAGGTCTCGTCCCCAATCCCAAAAACGCTCCCGAAGTCGCCGCCGTGCCCTACTACGTGGTGAACCGGGAGGAAGCCGCCGCACTCGCCAAGGGCAAGCCTTTCAGCCTCCTGCATGTGGATCGTGCCGAGATCGATCTCGATGATGAAATCGACCCCTATTCGGCCCCGGTGTATGCCAAGGCACGGGAGAATTTCGACCGGCTGCAGGCGCAGGGCATCCTGGTGCGCGAGAGCAAGCCCACGATGTATTTGTACCGCCAGATCATCGCCGGCCACAGCCAGACCGGCCTCGTGACCGTCTGCCACACGGAAGATTACGAGAAGGACATCATCAAAAAGCACGAGAAAACGCGGCCCGACAAGGAGGATGACCGCACCAACCTGGTGGACGCGTTGAATGCGAACACCGGGCCGATTTTTCTCACTTACCGGCAGCGCCCCGGCATCAGCGCCTTGATCGAAAGCTTCATGCAGGCAGAGAAGCCGATCAACGACTTCACGGCGGCCGACGGTGTGCGCCATCAGCTCTGGCGTGTCGGCTTGGGCCTATGCACCTCGTTGACGAGCTTGTTCGAGAGCCAAGTGCCCTTTGCCTATGTGGCGGACGGTCATCACCGCGCGGCCAGCGCCTTCCGCGTGAGCAAACTGCGCCGCGAGGCCAACCCGAATCACGACGGCGCGGAAAACTACAACTGGTTCCTCAGCGTGCTGTTCCCCGGCAACGAGCTCAAAATCCTGCCCTACAACCGGGCGGTGAAGGATCTGAACTGCCATGACCGCGCGGAGTTCCTGCAAAAAGTCGGCGAGGTGTTCACCGTAAAACCCACCACGGTCAAAACCCCGACCAAGCCCGGCCAGTGCTGCATGTATCTCAAGGACCAGTGGTATGAGCTGACCTGGGAGGTCGGCAAGGACGCCAGCCCCATCGACCAGCTCGATGTCAGCGTGCTGCAGGACCGCCTGCTCAAACCCCTGCTCGGCATCGACGACCCGCGCACCAGCAAGCGCATCGACTTCATCGGTGGCATCCGTGGCACAGCGGAGCTGGAAAAGCTCGT
>JBDNIB010000162.1:0-2226 GCA_041688535.1 Prosthecobacter sp. | reverse complement strand
GCGATGCCCTCATCTCATTGCGTGCGCTCTACCTCACAGCCTCACGCTGGGATCACTTCTGGTCTCAACATAACCATCAACCTCAACCGCCCTCTAACTCACATCATTCCGGCGATGCACCCCGGCGATCCTAACGGCGTGGTCATTCTGCAAAGTCGGCCCATTCGGCTGGCAGCGTTTGCAGGCGCGGAAGCCGGCCCGCTCCGCCTCCGTGCAGGTCGCATGAAAGCGCACATTCTCCCGGCGCGGCTGCCGTGCCGCACAGGCAGGCCGACAATAGACGCCCGTGGTCCTCACCGCATAGACGAACAGCCCGTCCGCCCCGGCATCACGCTGCAAGACGGCGGCATAGCGCTGCCGCTTCGCTGGCTGGATAGATGACGCAGGTTTCATATCGTCTCATCATAAGCAGGCAGCGCCTTGGGAAAATCCGCTTCTTGCGGTTGTATTCAGAATTTTGGCGAAGCGATTCGGAGAAAATGGCTGCAACAGCGCTTTTAAAGAAGCGCCAAACAGATCAACGCACCGCAGAGCTTGGAAAACCGCAGAGAAGACCATCTTAAAACTCATCTCTGCGGTTTTCTATCCTCCCGAATAACTTCGGCTGACCTCCGAAGCTCAGATAAGCTCCAGCAGATTCAGGTAGGCCAGCAGATTGGCTTTTGGAATGAATCTGTTGGCCTCCATGAATCTGCTGAAGTTACTCTCTGTCCCACCATCAAGCCGCCTTGAGTTCAGGTGCTCTGCGGTGTAAACCCGTGTTTCCTCAGCGAGCTTTTGTCTTCACAGACCATTCCAGCACTTGCCCGTCCTGCTCCAGGCGGGCTTTCAGTTTCGCATAGTCCACCTGCTGCACTGGAACGTGGTCATCCATCGCCAGCACCGCCGCCGTGGCCGCGCTTTGGCTGCTGCACATGAAGACTGGCTCCATGCGGATGCTGCTGAAGGCGGTGTGAGTCGCGCTGAGGGCAAAGGTGACGAGCAGATTCTCGCACTCACTTTCTTTCGGCACGATGGCGTCGTAGCCGATGCCATAGGGTGGCGCACCGCCGCGACCCATGGCCGTTTTCAACACTGTCTCCGCGATTGAGCAGGGATCAAAAGGCCCAGCGATAAGGCGCGTTGTGAATAAGCTTGCTCTTCGGATACGCGGAGATGCGCACCTGATTCTTCGAGTTGCCGCTGAGCAGCCACACGTTGGTGGCATCCATGGCATGCAGGAAGCCGATGTGGCCGCTGCTGGCCTGATCCGTGGTCAACGGCTGTAAAATGCAGATCGCCCCATACGTGGCGGCCACGGGGCGACCCCAGCGCCACCAATCGGAGACTTTGGCACTGCCCTGCGGCTGGTAGCCGGAGCGCAACACACACCAGTTCACGAAAGCGGCGCACCAGGCCGTCTCGTCCTTCAGCAGACTGCCGCTGATGCCGCAACTGCGCAGGTATTCGAGGATGCGCGGGTTGTCTCCCTGCGCCCACTCCTGCACGCCCACCTCCATGATGGCGATCTGCATCCACGGCGGCGGCGCGGCAAAACTCGTCGGCGCACTGGCTCCCGAATCCACCGGCAGCCCAGTCACCTCCCCGCTGACATTCACGATCTGTCCAGGAAACAGCACCTTCCATTTGCCCGATCCCCACTCGACCAGATCGGGGTTCAATTTTTGAAACTTCGCGAGGGTCATGCCAAACTTGCTGGCAATTTTCGAAGGATTGTCGCCGGGCTGAACAGTGTATTGGGCCATGCACACATTTTGAATGACCGCGCCACAAAAGCGAGCACGTATTTCAGTAGCGCTGCCCAACTTTGCCAAACGCTCCAAACACCAGCGTCGGCTTTCCTTCCTCCCGCGCCTGGGCCAAATCAACGGTGAATTCAATCTGCCAATCGTTCAGCTCATCCGGATCAACGAGCACCTGACATACCCGCCACGTCTGGCCGTCCGCAGACGGTTCTACATAGGTATGGCGGCCATTGCGGGCCTCATTGTCCAGGCGGATACGTTCATGCTCCACATAGTAGTCCTCCAACGCGGCCAGTTCGATTTTGCCGAGGGTGAGCTGCTGTAGAAAACGAAAAATCTCCGTGCGGATGAGCGCGGTGAACTCCCGCTTGTTCCGCGTGATGTCGGGTGCTTCCTCGGGTTGTTCTTTCTTCGCGTCCGGCTGGTAGTTCGGATCACGCAGTCGTTCCCATTCATCCAGCAGGCTCGAATCCGTGCCACG
>JBDNIB010000161.1:0-3831 GCA_041688535.1 Prosthecobacter sp. | reverse complement strand
TTGGTCGCGCATTTCCCCCACCATGATGACGTTCGGGTCGCCACGCAGAATGCTGCGCAGTCCGGCGGCAAAGGTGAGGTCAATCTCCAGTTTCACGGCGATTTGGATGATGCCGTCGAGCTTGTTTTCCACCGGGTCTTCGATGGTGACGATGCGGCGTTCCTTCGTGTTCAATTCCTTGAGGAAGGTGTAGAGCGTGGACGATTTGCCTGAACCGGTCGGGCCGGTGACGAGGATGATGCCGTTTGGCGCGGCCAGCAGTTTGCGGATCGTGGCCTCGGTGCCGGGATCGAGACCGAGGGCGTTGATGTCGAATTTTTTGCGAGTGAGCAAGCGCAGCGCGACGGATTCGCCGTTCACGCTCGGAATCGTCGCCACACGCACGTCGATGGGTTCGCCATCGAGTTCAAGATTGATACGACCGTCTTGTGGCAGGCGCCGCTCGGCAATGTCGAGATGCGCCATGATTTTCAGACGCGAAATCAGCGAAGCTTGCAGCAAACGCATGTTTGGCGGCACCGGCACTTCGAGCAGCTTGCCGTCCACTCGGTAGCGGATGCGCAGATCGCGCTCCAGCGGCTCCATGTGAATGTCGGTGGCACGTTCCTTGAGCGCTTCGCGGAAAATTTGGTTTACGAAGTTCATCACCGTGGCCTCCTCATCGGCCTCGTCGAGCACCGTGGTCTCCTGTTTAAGATCGTCATGTTCGTCACCGCCTTCGCGGCCTTCGAGCAGTTCTTCAAAATTCTCCGCCCCAACGCCGTAGCCCTGATGCAGCGCTTCCAAAATGCGATGACGCGGCGCGATTTGCCAGATGACACGTTTGCGCAGTTCCTGACCCACCGCCTGACGGGCGCTGAGGTCAAATGGGTTGTAGGTGAGGATCGTCACCTCATTGCTCGCCAGTTGCGCCGGGCAGATGCGATGGCGCAGCGCCAGTTTGGCCGGAAACCGCGTGTGCAGTCCCTCTGCCGCATCGGCGATGCCGTTTTCGGAGAAGGGCATGCCGAGTCCGGTCGCGAGTTGAGCGAAAAAGCGGTCCTCATCCACCATGCTGCTGTCCACCACGGCATCGAGCAGCGGTTGGCGGTTGTCGGCGGCGATTTCGAGGGCGTGGCGCAGGCGGGTAGGCTCCTCGCATCCGGCGCTGGTGGCGGTGCGGATGAGAACGTCGATCAAAGTGGGGGCGGGCATGTGGGGTGATACAACGCAGGCAGCAGAATAAAGTTTCGTCATGGCTACAAGAGGTTTTCAAAGAAGAAAATCTCTGGAGCCACCGCAAACGTGTGCTAAAGCGCAGCCTGCATGAATACTACCCTCTCTGTTCTGAATCGTTCGCTGAAGGCTCTCGCCTTCGCCGCCCTCGCCCTCGCCCTCAGTCAGTGTGCCGCCGTCAATAAGAGCAACTCCTCCCTCGATTTCGATCCGCCGACCAAACCGGTGAAAAATCCGGCTAATGTCCGAGTTAAAATTAGCACCAGCGCCCAACGCGTCTATGTGATGGAGGGCAGTGAAGTGTTGCTCGCAACACCCTGCTGTGTCGGGCCAGATGGCACTAGCGCGGCTACTCCCAAAGGCAATTTTACGATTTACAGCAAGGTGGCGAACCGTCGTCGTGTCAGCAGCCCTGGCGCTGGCTACCCGATGACCTTCTGGATGGAGTTCAAGTCCGCTTATGGCATGCACTGGGGGTGGGTTCACCCAACTCCCAAAACCCATGGCTGTGTGCGTTTGCCGATCAAGTCCGCGCAGAAAATTTTCAGCATGGTCCGGACGGGAACCCCGCTCAACATCGCTGTTTCCCAGCCTGAGGACGCCACCATTGGCAAGACCCTGCCAGTGCTCAACGACAGCACCCTCGCCGACCCGCCTGATTCCTACATGATGAGCAGCAAGGTCTTTGAAGACGCTGCCAAAGGCAAAATGTACTACTGATCCGGTTTCCCTTTTCACTCATGTCTGCTCCCGCTCCCGCTCCCGCCGCCCGTCGTGTCAATGTGCGCACCCCGGAGGTGATGGAGCGAGTGCAGGCTGAAGTGGAGACACACTACCGCAGCCACATTGTCGAAAAAATCCGCGCGCGTGGCAGTGAGCTGACCGTGGGCAACACCACGATCCGCCTCGCGCGTGATTTCGGTTTCTGCTACGGCGTGGAGCGGGCCATTGATCTCGCTTACGCGGCCCGGAAGGTGTTTGCCGACCGCCGTGTGTTTCTGCTCGGCGAAATCATTCACAATCAGGAAGTGAACCGCCAGCTCACCGAAATGGGCGTGGTCAGCATCCCCAACGTCGATCACGAGGCGATGGTCGCCACGATGACGAATGAAGATGTGGTCATCGTACCCGCCTTCGGTGCAGAAACGCGGCTGATGAAGCTGATCGGCGACCGCGGCTGCATGGTGGTGGACACCACCTGCGGTGACGTGATGAGCGTGTGGAAACGCGTGCGGCAGTATGCCAAGAACGGCTTCACCTCGATCATCCACGGCAAGGCCAGCCATGAGGAAACCCGCGCCACTTCCTCGCGGGCGATGGGCGATGACGGCATGGGCAACTACCTCGTCATTCTCACGCTGGCGGACGTGGACTACGTCTGCGACTACATCCGCCACGGTGGCGATCGCGAGGCGTTTTTGACGCGTTTTCCAGCGAGTGCGCACTCCGATGGCTTCGATCCTGATCTGCACCTCACCCGCATTGGCGTGGCGAATCAGACCACGATGCTCAAATCCGAAACGGAGGAGGTGCAACGCCGTCTGCGTCAGGCCGTGCTCGACCGCCATGGCCCCGAGGCCGGCGTCACCAATTTTCAAGTCTTCGACACCATCTGCGGTGCCACGCAGGAGCGGCAGGACTCGCTCTTTGGCCTGTTGCAGCATCCGCTGGATGTTTTGCTCGTCGTCGGCGGCTACAACAGCTCCAACACGACGCATCTCGTCGAAATCGGCGAGCAGCAGCTCCCCACGTTCTTCATTCGCACTGCCGACTGCCTCAAATCGTTGGAGCAGATCGTGCATTTCGACCTCCACCTCAAAGCCGAGAAGGAAAGCTACTCCAACAAGCTCGCCAGCAGCGAATCCGTGATACTCGGCATCACCGCCGGTGCCTCCTGCCCGAACAATCTCATCGAGGATACCGTGCTGCGCGTGTTCAAGCTGCGCGGTGTGAGCGAAGCCGACGTGCAGGCCGCTTTGAACTGACATGGAAACGCCGACCATTGAAACCCGCGAGGAAATCATGTTCTTCGACACCGACTGCGGCGGTGTGGTGCATAACATCGCCTACCTACGCATGATCGAAACCGCGCGCACCCGTCTCGCGGCTCAGCTCGGCATGAAGCTGCGTGAAATGGCGCAAACCCAGTTGTTCCCGGTCGTCGTCCGCACCGAAATCGACTACAAAAAGCCAGCCCGGCTCGGCGATGAAATCGTCATCCACGGCCGGCTCGAAAGCGTCGAGCGCGTGCGCTTCTGGTGCGCCTTTGAAGTGCGCCGTGCTGAGGATCAGGCGCTGCTCATCACCTGCCGCCAGTCCTTAGCCCTGGTGCAGATGCCGGATGGCAGGCCCGCCCGCCTGCCCGAAGACTGGCCGGTGAAGTACGCGCATTTGATCAAGGCGAAGCCAGGGAACTCAGCTTAACACCAGCCTCTAAGCCGTGACCATGCAGTCGGGCGGCGCGTGCCGCCCACGCCGCCCACCTCCGCCGTGAGCACCGTCATCGCCACCACCGAAGCCACGCCAAACACCACGCCCAACGCAGTCAAAAACGAGCGCAGCTTGTGCAGCCAGATGGTCTTGATTCCCAGGGAAAGGGTGCTCCACAAATGCTGT
>JBDNIB010000160.1:0-4125 GCA_041688535.1 Prosthecobacter sp. | reverse complement strand
GACCTGGCTTTGGATCGGCTTCGGCGTCTCCTGCGCCCGTGTGGCCTGATCCACGCCCGCCCCCATGAGCACCGCTGCTCGAAGCACGCTGCTTTGGTCGGCGTTGCCGCCCTTCCCTTCAAACTGCGCAGGCTCCGAAGTGGTAGCGACCATGCCGACGAGATGTCCGCCCGCCGATCCACCGACCGCACCGATGCGCGCCGGATCGATCTTGTAGGTCGTGGCATTCGCGCGCAGCCAGCGGGCCGCCGCTTTGCAATCCTCCACCGCACCGGGAAATTTCGACTCTGTGGCGAGTCGATACTCCACCGTGGCCGTCACAAAACCCCGTGCCGCAAGCTGCTGCGCAAAAGGGCGAAAAGCCTCCTTGTTCCCGCCCGTCCAGCCACCGCCATGGACCAGCAGGACCGTCGCGTGAGGACCGTCTCCGGCTGGCATATAGAGATCGAGTTTCAGTTCACGCCCACCACCGGTTCCGAAAACGACATTCTCATGAGGGATGACTCCGATAGGAATTGTTGCATCCTCCTTCGAATGCACTGCTTCCGCTGGGATCTCGATGAACCGCTGCACCTCCGGCACATTCTGTTCCTGCCCAAGGAGTGCTCCACCAAACGAAGCAGCCGCCAGCAACATCCACCTCCAGCATCGTGAGTTTTTCATGGCAAGATCGTAGCCCAGCGCGTCATCCCCTGACAAGTCCCGTTCAATCCCCACTTTTCCGGCACAATCCGAACTCTCAACGCGATGAGCAAGTGCCAGCCCCCATTTCGCCCCCCTGGAGGTTGAAATGAGGCGTTGTAGCACGGAATTCCGAGCTACAGGACGGCGCTCCACACGCTGTTCGCAGATAGCCAGTGGGTATGAGAAATGTGGGCTAGCGATTTCCAAACTGTCCGATTAATGTCCGAGTCTAAAAAAGAAGCCCCGCTTTGTGGGCGGGGCTTTTCTTTGTAACACCTTCAAAAATGAAAATGGTGGGCAGGGCTGGATTCGAACCAGCGTAGGCGTAGCCAGCAGATTTACAGTCTGCCCCCTTTGACCGCTCGGGTACCTGCCCAATCTCCTTTCGAAGTGGGCGGCGATTATGGAGTCGTTGCCCTGCTTTGCAAACGCTTTGTTCCCTCAACACGCATTCTCTTGCGAGAGATTCAGCGGCGGTCTTTGCGACGGCGCTGAAACGCAGGCTTCACAGTGGGCTGTCGGGCGCGCAGCACTTTGAAGCCGCCGGTTTCCACGATCTTGTCCATCTGCGCAAAGGTTTCGGTGAGCAGGTTCTCATAGGGGAGCTGACGGTTGGCGACGAGCCACAGTTCGCCCTCCGGGCGCAGCGCGGCGGCGGCGGCGGCGATGAACTTCATGCCAATGAGCGGATCGGCGTCTTTGCCCTCGTGAAAGGGCGGATTCATTACGATGGCGTCATACTGCGCGCGGTCGAGACCGGCGGTGACATCATGCCAGTGCGGGCGGGCTTTCACCCGCGTGAGCACGAGGCCCAGATTCCGCCGGGCGCACTCGAAGCAGTCGCCATCGGCGTCGTAGATGTCGAGTGAGACGATGTCGTGGCAGTGGCGCAGCAGGTGATCGCTCAAAAAGCCCCAACCGCAACCGAGATCGGCCACGTTGCCGGCGAGTGTTTCAGGCAGATGTTTCGCTAACAAAGCGGAACCGCCGTCAATGCGGTCCCAGTTGAACAATCCCGGCCGTGACCAGAAGCGACCGTCGAGGATGCGGTGCATGACGGCCCCCTGACGCCAGCGTTCGAGGAGATTTTCCTTCCAGGGCTTTGCCTCATTCTTGGTGGCCCAGAAGACGCGGCTGTGATGCTTGGAGAGTGTTTCCGCTCCCCCGGCCACCTCGCGCAGGTGCTGCTCACAGCGTTTGCTGCCGGCGTCGTTATGCACGGCGGCCATGAGGAGGCCACCGGGAGCGAGATGATCATGTGCAAGGGCCAAATCAGCCACCATCAGGTCGCGCTGCGGATCGGGGAGCAGGAGGATCAAGTCATACAGACCGTGCGCCTCGCGTTCGACGCGGTGCCCTGCGGCAGTGAGCTCTACGGCACGCGGTTTCCAGGTCTGCTGGCAGGTGAGTCGCCCGGCGAAGTGCTCCAGCGCCGGATGCTCCTGCGCGCGCAGAAAGAGCACACGGCCTTCCGTGCTGATGTCAGGGTTTACATCAAGGGCATAAATGAGGGCGTCGAGAGTGTCGGACACGGTGAGAAGATAATTTCAGAATGATTCCGCTGTTGTTCGGCGCATGGAACGCCAACATCAATCACAAAGGCGTGATCAATCCCTGCGCCACATTGGCATCAATCTCTTTGACCAGCTTGTCAAACCGCCCGGCTGCCACGTCGCACTCGATCTGTCGGTCCCATTTGTCGAATTTGTATTCATCAAACCATGCCGCGAGTTGCCAGACATCCTCCGGACTGAGTTTCATGATTTGTTGTTTGATCTGCTCCATGTGCATCAAAACAAATCCCACAAGAGCAGCCGCATGCAACCGCCCCGATTTATAAGGCCAGCCGCAGCAGTTGCGGCGCGAGGAGAGACGCGCCGACCAGCAGCAGCAGGCCAACGCCAATGGCGACGACGCCGACCATGCCGATTTCCAGCACTTTGACGCTGATCAGGGCGGCACGGGACACACCCACGTCCTCCAGGGTTTGAAACTCACGCAGCCGCAGGCGGAAAGAGAGGGCAAACACCAACGCGGTGACGAGCAGCGCCGCCGTGGCGGTGAGCAGCAGGGCGCTTGCGGCGAAACCCTCCAAGCGCACGAGCTGCGCGAGCAGTGCCGCCATTTCATCACGCGGGCGGATGAGTTGCTGCGTTTTTGAGCGAGCGAACTGCCCCGCGAGCAGCGCCTCGGTTTTCGTGTCTTTGGGCAGCAGGATCACCGCGCTGATCGGATAGGCGGCGATGTCGCCGTGAAAATGGAAGGAGGCGCGGTTGGCGTCTGTAACTTCGTTGAACATGCGCACGGCGGCGTTGCCGACGATGTTGCCTTCCTCTTGCTGCAAGACCACGGACGCGTCCGTTTTGAGGTCATCATGGCCGTGCGAGCGGCCCTCGATGAGCCAGGCGGTTTTCAAATCCACAAACAGGGCGTCGTCATCCGGCGTGCCGTTCTGCGTGAGGATGCCAGTGACGCGCATCTTCAGCGGATACACGCCCGCCATGTCAAAGGCCTGCTCGGGCGAGGAAAACACATGGCCGCCGGGTTGAAGCTGCCGTTGCTGCGCGAGCCGGGCACCGACCACGCAATCGCCGAGACGACTGATTTGTTTGCCCGCAGTCAGTTTCAGACCGCGAAACGGAAAATAATCCAGCTCCGTGCCGACGATCGGTGCTCCCTGCGCCTGATAGCGGATGTAGAGGGGAATCGCCGCCGCGCTGCGAGGCTGGCGCAGTTCCGCCAGTGCGCCAAAGGGCAATGGCGTGAGGTTTTCGCGTTTGAAATAGAGCGCGGTCATCATCAGGTCGAGGGCGCTGCCACGCGTGCCGACGATCTGCGGCGTGTCGGCGGCACGCGCGCGGAGTTCCTGCTGCGCATGATGAATAAAAACACGCAGGCACAGCGGCAGCGCAAAGACGAGGCCCAGCGCCCCGGCGAGCAGTGCGCTTTGCAGCCGGTGCCGCAGCACATACCGCGCGGCCAGATGGAAGGCGGCACTCATGCGGTGGCGAGTTCCTCCATGCGCAGGGTGCGGTCAAACAACGGCAGAAGATTGGGGTCGTGCGTGACCATGACAAGGCAGGCCCCACGCTGCCGCGCATCGGCGATCAGCATATCGACCACGATGCGGCCTCGGGCGGGATCGAGCGAGGCGGTGGGTTCATCCGCGAAGACGAAGCGCGGCTCATGCACCAGCGCACGAGCGACGGCGACGCGCTGGCGCTCGCCCTGGGAGAGCTGGGAGACGCGCTTGTCGAGGTAGCGGTCAATGTGCAGACGCTGGGTGAGTTCGTGCATTTTTTGGCGGGTGAGGGCACCCGCACTCCCGACGCGAAACTGATGCGGCAGCAGGATGTTCTCCTCCACGGTGAGGTAATCGAGCAGCGCGAAGTCCTGGAACACGAGGCCGATGTGCTTGAGGCGAAAGGCACGGCGCTCTTC
>JBDNIB010000159.1:0-9105 GCA_041688535.1 Prosthecobacter sp. | reverse complement strand
TTTGCACCTGGGCGGTGATGTCGTCAGGCTGCAACCGCCAGCGCACATCGACACGGCGGCGCATGACGCCGGTGTTCGAGCAAGGTACGTCGAGCAGGATGCGGTCGAAGCCAGCTTTGGCGAAGGCGGGGATCTGCGGGTCTGCCCAATCGTGCTGTTCGATGTGAGTGTTGCTGACGTGGAGGCGGTGCAGATTGCCCTCTAACCGGCGCAGACGGCCCGGCGCGACATCACAGGCGATGATTTCGCCGGTGTTGTCCATGAGCTGGGCGAGCAGGGCGGTTTTGCCACCAGGCGCGGCGCAGGCGTCGAGCACACGCTGGCTTGGCTCGGGTGCGAGCAGGCGTGGGGCGATGGCGGTGCTGGGGTCCTGCATGTACACTTTGCCCACGCTCAAATCTTCACGCGGTAGATGATCGCAGACGATGAAGTCGTCCGTCGTCTCGGTCATCTGCGGGTAGAGGCGATTGATGCGGGCGCAGATCGGCGCGGGGACTTGATTCCACTCGCACAGCGCGGTCGTTTTGGCTTCGCCGTAGAGGCCGAGCCAGTGTTCGATCAGCCATTTCGGGTGCGAAGTGCGCGTTTCGAGCGGCAGCGTTGGCACCATGGCCAGCAGTTCCTCGGATTCGCGGCAGGCACGACGTAGCACCGCATTGATCAAACTGCGGGCGCGACCGGTGGCGGCCACGGTTTCGTTCACGGCCGCGTATTCAGTGACTTTTAGGATCAAAACCTGACACAGGCCGATGCGCAGGCCCCAGCGGCTGCGGTGGTCGAGGTGCTTGTTCTCCGTGATCACGGCGATCCAGTGGTCGAGCAGGGAGAGATTCCGCAGTGTGGTAAGGACGATGTCGCGCAAGAAGGCGGCGTCTGGCAGGCTCAGGGCGTTGTCGCGCTGGAGGTGATCCATCAGATCGGCGGCGAAACGCTCCCCACCGGCCCATTCGCCCAAAACGTCCAGCGCCATGCCGCGAATGGGGACGGCTGGCTGACGGGCGGAGGATGGCGGGCGTGGTTGGTTCATGCGACGCATGAATAGGGCAGCGTGGGGCTGGACACAAGCTGCCGGTTGCCTGCGGCGGGACGATTGTTTGACAAACTTCCCAGCCCCGCCTTTATATTCGGCCCCCCAGCTTTTTACCCGCCCTACCACTCTCTGATCATGGATTTTATCGCCACCAACATCGCCGAAGTCGCCCCTTCAATGACCCTGTCCATCACCAGCCAGGCGAAGGCACTCAAGAAGCAGGGCGTGGACGTGCTGAACTTCGGCGCAGGTGAGCCTGACTTTGACACCCCGGCCCCAATCATCGCTGCCGCCATCGAGGCCCTCAATTCTGGCAAAACCCGCTACACCGAGAGTGCCGGCATCCCTGAGCTGCGCGAGGCCATCGCCGCGAAGCTGATGGTGGACAACAACGTGCAGTATGAGACCTCCCAGATCAGCGTGAACTGCGGCGCGAAGCATTCCTGCTACAACGCCGTCTTGGCCTGCGTCAATCCGGGCGATGAAGTCATCATCCCCGCGCCTTACTGGACCAGCTACCCGGAAATGGTGCGCATGGTCGGCGGCATCCCGGTCATCGTCGAAACGAAGCGTGAGAATGGCTGGAAGCTCACCACGGATGAGTTCGAGGACGCCATGTCCCCGATGACGAAGATGATCATCCTCAACACGCCCGGCAACCCGACCGGCACAGTATACACCAAGGCGGAACTCACCGCGCTGGCCGAGATCGCCGTGGGCGAGGGCATCGTGATCCTCTCTGACGAAATCTACGAAAAGCTTGTCTATGGCGGCAATGAGCACATCAGCATCGCCTCGTTGAGCAAGGACATCTACGACCACACGATCACCATCAACGGCTTCTCCAAGGCCTACGCGATGACCGGCTGGCGTCTCGGCTACACCGCCGCGCCGAAGAAGATCGCCGAGTCCATCGACACCATTCAGAGCCACACCACCAGCAACCCGACCAGCTTTGCTCAATACGGCGCTCTGGCTGCCTTGCAGATGGACCAGCAGATCGTCAGCGACATGCGCGATGAGTTCGACGTGCGCCGCCAGTATATGCTGGGCCGCCTCAACAACATCAAGAACGTCCGCGTGGTCGAGCCGATGGGCGCGTTCTACTTCCTCGTGGACATCGAACCGACGCAGATCAAGAGCGTGAACTTCTGTGAGAAGCTGCTCAGCAAGCAGAAGGTCGCCATCGTTCCCGGTGTGGCCTTTGGCGCTGAGTACACCGTCCGTTTCAGCTACGCCACCGGCCTGGATGTGATCAACGCCGGCATGGACCGCTTTGAAGAGTTCTGCGGCCAGCATTGATTTCTGCAACCACCGTCAACAACGGTCAACCATCGTCATCAACCGCAAACCTCGAACATTATGGGCATCTACAACAACATCGTCGAAACCGTCGGCAAAACGCCGCTGGTGAAACTGAACAAGGTCACCGCCGGCCTCAACGCCACGATTGCCTTGAAGTGTGAGTTCTTCAATCCGCTCGGCAGCGTGAAGGATCGTATTGGCGCGGCCATGATCGAGGATGCGGAGCAGCGTGGCATCTTGAAGCCCGAAACCGTCATCGTGGAGCCGACCAGTGGCAACACCGGCATCGCGCTCGCGTTTGTCGCCGCCGCGAAGGGCTACAAGCTCATCCTGACGATGCCAGAAACGATGTCGATGGAGCGCCGCACGTTGCTGGCACTGCTCGGCGCTGAACTCGTGCTCACCCCCGGTGCGCAGGGCATGAAAGGCGCGATCGCCAAGGCCACCGAAATCGTCGCCAGCACCCCGAATGCCTGGATGCCACAGCAGTTTGAAAATCCCGCCAATCCGGCCATCCACGCGAAGACCACCGCTGAAGAGCTATGGGCTGACACCGATGGCAAGATCGACATCCTTATTTCCGCAGTCGGCACCGGCGGCACCATCACCGGCTGCTGCGAGGTCATCAAACCACGCAAGCCCAGCTTCCAGGCTATCGCCGTCGAGCCAGAAGCCTCCCCGGTCATCAATCAAACCCTCGCCGGTGAGCCGGTGCAGCCCGGCCCGCACAAAATTCAGGGCACTGGCGCTGGTTTCGTTCCCGCCAACCTGCATCTCAAGGACAGCGCCGGCAACGCGCAGATCACCGAGTGCGTCAAGGTCAGCAATGACGACGCCTTCGCCATGGCGCGCCGTCTTGCCAAGGAGGAAGGCATCCTCGTCGGCATCAGCACCGGTGCCAATGTGGTCGCAGCCATTGAGATCGCCAAGCGCCCTGAAAACGCCGGCAAACTTATCGTCACCATCGCCTGCTCCACCGGTGAGCGCTATCTCTCCACCGCGCTGGCTGATGAAGCCCGCGCTCAGGTCGGCGCATAATCGCCACATCGCACCATTTCACGTTTAAGCTCCCACACGCATGTCAGAACTCGACACGATCTCGCAGGAAGTCCCGGCTACGGGCATGGAAAAGTTTCTCGATGACAACTTCCGCAAGCTCGTCTGGCTGTTCATCGCCGTGGTGCTGGCCCTCATCGCCTACGGACTCATCAGCCATCAAAACACACTGAAGGCCAATGAGGCCGCCGAGGCCTTCACTGCGGCAAAAACCGTGGAGGACTGCGATCTCGTCATCTCCCGTTACACCGGCACGAACGCCGCCGCCAACGCGCAGTTGTTGAAGGCTGACCTGCTCTGGGATCAGAACAAAAAGTCCTCCGCCGTGGACGTGCTGAAGGCGTTCACCGCCAAAAACACCAGTCATCCCCTGGCCGTGTTTGCCTTGCTCGGGCTTGGCACCAAGCTTGATGCCATGGGCGAACGCAAGGAGGCGCAGGCCATCTTTGAGCGCATCATCAATGAGTTTGGCTCCAGCGAGGCCGCTCCTTTGGCGCAGGTCCGCCTCGGCGACCTGCTTTGGGCCGACGGCAAGGCCGATGAGGCCAAAAAGCTCTATGAAGACCTGTCAGTGAAATTCCCCGACCAGCCGCAATTCCAGTCCGTGAGCGATGAGCGCCTCAAGTGGATCGCTGCCTCGCTGCCCACCAAGGAGGTTGAACCTCCGCCCGCGCCAAAAGTGGAAGCCAAGCCTGCCGCTGCCGCGCCATCAGGACTGCCCCTCCTCATGCGTCCGCCAGCAGGCGGCATTGGTGCCACCATCGCCCCTCCCGGCACGCCAGCACCAGCCGCGACCACTCCTCCTCCTGCTGTCACCACGCCCGCTGTTCCAGCACCAAAACCTGCGCCTGTTCCAACGCCATCAGCTCCGGCTGCTGCGCCCGCGACACCGCCTGCAAGTCCTGCTCCGGCAGCTCCCGCGCCATCGGCACCGAAGCCTTGATAAGTAGGACGGGCACTCTTGTTCGTCGATGCGTGGCATTCGATTGCTCGCAGACCGACGGTTAAGAGTGTCCATCAGACTTCAGGCAAGACGCCACCGATGCCTCTCGTTTGAGCCTCATGAACCTCTGTCCAAGCTGTCAGCGTGTCCTTTACGATCGGCGTCAGACGCACTGTGGCTACTGCGGGGCGCGGATTCCGGACAAGCTGCGGTTCACGCCGGAACGAATCGCTGAACTGGACCTGGAGATGGTCGGAATGGAGGAGGACCGCAAGCGTCGCCTGCGTGAGGCGGAAGAGGAGGCCGAGCGCGGGGTTGACGGTGGTCCCGATCTTCACGGATATCCAGGATTGTTGTGATCCTTGGATAGACGAGGAAGCACCCGTCCTGCCAGCAAATCAAAGCCACTCACCACTCGCTGCGATCACCTCTTTGCGCTGGGCTTCGCTCAGTTCCCCATAGATCGGAATGCTCAGCACTTCACCTGCGACGCGATGCGACACGTCGCAGCCGCTGCGTGAGCTTTCTGGCAGATTCGCAAAACAAGTCTGCTGGTCGAGCGTGAGCGGATAGTAGATGTCGCAGCCGATCTTCTTCGCTACGAGATGATCGCGCAGTGAGTCGCGTTGGCCGTCGAGCACGCGCAGGGTGAACTGGTTCCAGATGTGCGTGTTGTTTGGATAACTGACTGGCAGCACAATCTTTGCGTTCTGAGCGGCCAGCCAAGTGTCCTGAGTGCTCACACACTTGCAGTGCGCCGGATCAGCCTGCACCACTCCGGGTAGTTTCGACAATGCCTTGATGTAATGCGCGGCGTTGCGTTGACGATCCGCCGTGTATTGCGCATAGCGCTTCACTTTCACGCTCAGCAGGGCGCATTGCAGTGTGTCCATGCGGAAATTGCCGCCGACGTAGTGATGGTAGTACTTCGGCTTGCCGCCATGCACGCGCAGCACGCGGGCGTACTCGGCCAGCGCGTCGTCATTCGTCACCAGCATGCCGCCGTCGCCAAACCCGCCGAGATTTTTGCTCGGGAAGAAGCTGTAGCAGCCGAAATCGCCCATGGTGCCGCTGCCTTGGCCCTGATACTTCGCACCGATGGACTGCGCGGCGTCCTCAATGACCTTGAGGCCATGTTCTTTGGCTAAAGCGAGGAGCGCATTCATGTCCGCGCATTGTCCAAACAGATGCACGGGGATGATCACCTTCGTTTTGGCGGTGATCTTCTGCCGCGCGTCGTTCACGTCCAGGTTGAAACAGATCGGGCAGACATCGGTGAACACCGGCACCGCGCCGAGACGCGAGACCGCACCCGCCGTGGCGAAAAACGTGAACGCGGGGCACAGCACCTCGTCACCGGTCTGGATGTCCAGCGCCATGAGCGCTAGCACCAGCGCGTCGGTGCCAGAGGAAACCGACAACGCATGCTTCACGCCGACCATCGCGGCGATTTCCGCCTCAAACGTTTCCATCTCCGGCCCCATGATGAACCGGCCATGCTGCAGCACCTGCGTGAAAGCGGCCTGGAGTTCGGATTCGAGCGGGTGGTTCTGGGCGTTGACGTCGAGGAGTGGGACCATGGGAGAATGAATGACGAATGACAAAGTTTGAATGGCCCTGCAATTGTGGCCGATTTTCTCCGAAAATCGAGCCAATGCACGTCATAAAGATCGCTTTGATCCTTGGTTTGACTGCGAAGCTGCTACATCCGCTCCGTCGTTTGAATCCCCAGCAGGCCGAGTCCGGTTTTCAGGATGCGGCTGGTGGCCGCGCAGAGAGTCAGGCGGGTGTTGCGCACGGTACCTTCGGTGCGCAGCACATGACAGGCTTCGTAAAAGCTGTGGTAGGTGTCGGCGAGTTCGTAGAGGTAGCTGGCGAGCAGGTTGGGGCGGAAGTCGAGCAGCACGTCGTGGGTGATTTCGGCCAGTTGCGCGAGTTTGATCGCCAGGGCGCGTTCGGCGGGTTCGGTGATGGCGAGATCGGGCGTGAGTTCGACCTGGCCGTCGAGCTTGCGGAAGATGCTCTTGGTGCGGACGTAGGCGTTGATGAGGTAGGGGGCGGTGTTGCCCTGCAACGCGAGCATATTGTCCCAACTGAACTTGTAGTCGGTCATGCGGTGCTGGCTCAATTCGGCGTATTTGACCGCGCCGGTGCCGATGACCTCAGCGATTTGCGCTTTTTCTTCATCGGAAAAACCTTCGCGCTCTGCCACGACGGTGGCGGCGCGTTCGATGGCCTCGTCGAGCACTTCGAGCAGGCCCACGCTTTCGCCGCTGCGGGTTTTGAACATCTTGCCGTCCTGGCCGAGGATGCTGCCGAAGGCGATGTGTTGCATGCGCGTGGTCTGGCCGCGTTTTTTGGCGACGTGGAAGAGCTGGCGGAAATGCAGTTCCTGCGGTGCGCCGACGACGTACCAAATTTCGTCAGCTTTCCATTCGTTGATGCGGTGATCCATCGTCGCGAGATCGGTCGTGGCATACAGAAAGCCCCCGTCGCTTTTGCGGATAAGGCAGGGTTTGTCGGCGAGTTCGGGCGTATCGCGGAAAAACACGCAGGTGGCACCATCACTGATCTCGGCGATGCCGCTGGTGAGCAGGTTTTCGACGAGCGGCAGCAGTTGGTCGTTGTAATGGCTTTCGCCGAGGAAATGATCGAAGTGGACGTCGAGCTTGCCGTAGATGGTGCGCAACTGCTCAAGGGATAGCGCGACACAGCGCTGCCAGATTTTGAGGTTCGCGGCATCGCCCTGCTGCAGTTTCACCAATTCGGTGCGGCAGGTGGTGAGGATGGCCTCGTCGGTCTTGGTCTGTGCGTTGACGTTCTTGTACACACGCACCAGCTCATGAATCGGGTCTTTGGCCAGCGCGTCGTGGTCGAGGATGGTTTTCCAACCATGCAGGATCATGCCGAACTGCGTGCCCCAATCGCCGATGTGGTTGTCGGTGATGACGTGGTGGCCGACGAAACGGGCAATGCGCGCGAGCGAGTCGCCGATGAAGGTGCTGCGGATGTGGCCGACGTGCATCGGCTTGGCGATGTTTGGCGCAGAGAAATCAATGACGATGCACTGCGGCTGTCCAACCTGTGGCACGCCGACGTGATCGTCCTGCGTGATCAAGGCGAGGCGCTGGGCGAGCGTGGACGAATTGAGCGTGAAATTGAGGAAGCCGGGGCCGTCCACGGTGATTTTTTCGCACAGATCATCCACTTGCAGTGCGGTCTTGAGCTGTTCCGCCAGCGCACGCGGGTTCGTCTTGAGCTGCTTCGCGAGCGTCATCGCCGCATTGCTCTGGTAGTCGCCAAAACGGGTGTCAGAGGCGATGACAACGGACACAGCGAAGCCTTCGGGCAGGACGATGCCAGCGGCGGTGAAGGCAGCTTGAAGACGGGACGTGAGCAGGGCGCGAAACATGGGGCGCAGAAGGTGAATGACGAAATCAGAATGTCGAATGCCGAATTACAGGAGCGCGGATGCTCTCATCCGCAATCAAGCTGAAGCGGACGAGGGCGACCGCGCTCCAGTTTCACGCACCTCGTCGGCACTGGTCAGGGTGAGGCTGTTGCCATCGGGTAGCGCGAGGACGAGATGGCCTTCTTCATTCAAATCGAGCACGCGGCCAAAAACTTCGCCATGCGGAGCGCGGGCGCGGATCTGTTTGCCCATGAGCCAGCTTCGTTTGCGCACCTCGGCGATAGCGACGGGGAAATCGTCTTCGATGCGATGAAATTCGGTGTGCAAGGCATGCAGCAGGCGCTGCGCGATGGCGTTGCGGTCAAGCTCGTGAACGAGTGGCGAACGCAGCTCGTGTAGCAGCGAGGTGGCGGTGATTTCGGCGGGGAAATCGAGCGTGTTCACGTTTAGACCGATGCCGAGTACGAGCCGCATGCCTGCGGGCGTGGAAACGGTCTCGGCGAGCAGGCCGCTGACTTTGCGGTCGCTCAAATACACGTCATTGGGCCACTTGATGCGCGGTTGCAGCGGCAGCTCGGCCGCGATGGCCTGGCAGATGGCGAGCGCGGCCAGGGTGGTGATGCGCGGCCATTTTTCGAGTGATGCAGAAGGCTGCAAGAGCAGTGAGAGCATTAAGTCCTTGCCGCGTGGGGCGATCCAGCGGTTTTCGCGGCGGCCACGACCAGCGGTTTGTGATTCGGTGAAGACGACGCTGTTGGCGGGCAGATCGGTGGCGCGTTGTTTGAGCCAGTCGCTCGTTGAACTGACCTCGTCGAGCACGGTGACGTGCCACGGCAGCGTGGGATCGTGCAAGGTGGCGGCGTCGAGCGGGATCATGCGCGTTTGGGTTCGCTGGCCTCGCCATGCGGATGCAGCTCGTCGTGGTCGCCCTGGCATTCGAGGTGGGTGGTGATGAGCACGGGCCGGTCCACGCTGTCCTGCACGGCGAGTTCGATCATGGTGGCGATGCGGTGGGCGTCACGCAGCATGCTGTCATCGGGAAACAGCAGATGCACCTCGACGTAATGCATGTCGCCGGCGTCGCGATGGCGCAGGGCGTGGAATTTGACGTGGTGTTGTTCGGTCTCGTGGCGCAGCGCGGCATCGAGCGCGGCATCGAGCTGCGGATCGGCGCTGTCCATCAGGCCACCGACGCTCTGGCGCATGAGTCCGTAGCCGGTCCAGATGATGTTCGCGGCCATGACGAGGCCGCAGATGGGGTCCCAGCCATGCCAGCCGGTCAAAGCGACGAGTCCGAGGCCGATGATGGCACCGAGGCTGGTCCACACATCGGTGAGGACGTGTTTGCCGTTCGCTGCG
>JBDNIB010000158.1:0-2508 GCA_041688535.1 Prosthecobacter sp. | reverse complement strand
TCACCGCACGCGAGCAGATCGGCTGGGAACTGCCGGATGGCGTCAAGGTCAGCGATTTGAAATGGGGCCTGCTCGCCAGCGGCCACCAGCTCGGCGCTCCCGTGCCGCTGTTCCCGCGTCTGGAAATTGCGGAAGAAAAGTGATCCTGAAAACGCGACACGATCATTCCTTGCGCCCCCTGCGCTTCTGGCTATGACCAGCGCACCTTAATGAAGAAAGCCCTCCTCGCCCTCGAAGACGGCCGAGTGTTTGAAGGCACGGCGTTCGGCGCCGCTGCCACCCACACCGGCGAAATCTGCTTTAACACCTCCATGAGCGGTTATCAGGAGGTGCTCACCGATCCCTCCTACCGTGGCCAGATCGTCACGATGACGTATCCCATGATCGGGAACTACGGCGTGAACCCGCTCGATATGGAAAGCGACCAGCCGCATGTGCGCGGCTTTGTCATCGAGGAACTCTGCGACCTGCCGAGCAACTGGCGCAGCACCCAGAGCCTCGACGCCTTCCTCAAGCAGTGGAACATCCCCGGCATCCAGGGCATCGACACCCGCGCGCTGACCAGCCACCTGCGCACGCGTGGTGCCATGCGTGCGGTCATCACCTCGGAAAACATCACCGCTGAAGAAGCGGTGAAACAGGCCGCCAGCAGCCCGCCGATGGAAGGCAGCGACTACGTCAAGGAAGTCACCACCAAGGCCCCCTACCTCTGGGACCACGAAGGCACCGAAAGTGGCGACTGGGACATCCCCAGCCCTTCGCAAAGCCGCGAACCCGGTGCCGACGGCGTCGTGCGCCACCCGCTGCCCGAGGCGCAGCACCACATCGTCGCCTACGACTTCGGCATCAAGCGCAACATCCTGCGCCGCCTGCGCCAGCACGGCTTCCGCGTCGATGTCGTCCCCGCCACCACCAGCGCCAAGGACGTGCTCGCGAAAAACCCCGACGGCGTCTTCCTCTCCAACGGCCCCGGCGATCCCGCCGCGCTGGATTACATCCACCAGGAAGTGAAGCAGCTCATCGGGGTGAAGCCCATCTTCGCCATCTGCCTCGGCCATCAGATCCTCGGCCACGCTTATGGCGGCAAGACCTTCAAACTCAAGTTCGGTCATCGCGGCGGCAACCAGCCCGTCAAAGACCTGCGCAATGGCAAGGTGTCCATCACCAGCCAGAACCACGGCTTCGCCATCGATCCCTCCTCGCTGCCCAGCAACGTCGAGGTCACGCACATCAACCTCAACGACGGCACCGTCGAAGGCATGCGCCACCGCGAAGCTCCCGTGCTCAGCGTCCAATACCATCCCGAAGCCGCCCCCGGCCCGCATGACGCGAAGTACTTCTTCGCCGAGTTCGCGCGGATGATCGAGACGGGACGGTGATCATCTCCGCCATGAAACCACTGCTCGTTTCCGCCCTCTTGCTGCCATTCACGGCCTTGACTGCGGCCCCTGTGACCAGCAGCGCCGAACTCGTCGCCGCCGTGCGCGATGGCGCTGAAAACGCTGTCATCGAAATCGCCGCCGGCACCTTTGAGCTGGCAGCACCGCTGGAACCGAAGACGGGCATGACGCTCAAAGGGGCGGGCATGGCGCAG
This sequence comes from Prosthecobacter sp., assembly GCA_041688535.1. Lineage (GTDB taxonomy): Bacteria > Verrucomicrobiota > Verrucomicrobiia > Verrucomicrobiales > Verrucomicrobiaceae > Prosthecobacter. The sequence goes on along the minus strand of JBDNIB010000158.1, from coordinate 914 downwards.
ACGATCCTCACGCATGTTTCCGCGTGGAAACCGCCGGTGACCACGCTGCCCGATCCCGAGATGAAAACGAAGGGCATGGACACACAGGCGTATTTGATCCGCCTGAAGGACAAGGCCGCTGGAATCACGATCTCCGACCTGACGCTGCGCGGGCCGCAGCTCCATGGCGCGATCTATGGCTGGGGCAATGAGGGCCTGCATCTGCAGCACCTGCGCATCCAGGACGTGCTGTGGGCCGGGGTGCGCACCTTCTCCATGAAAGGCGCGAAGATCCACGACTGCGAGTTCATCGACGCCGGCGGGCGCTGGGAGCGTGGCGGCATTCCCGGCGACAAGGGCGGCATCACCGGCGGAGCGATTTTCGCCATCTGGATCGCGGACAGCGAGATCGCGCACAACCGCTTCACCCGCACGCAGATGGGCAAGGCCGACGAGTTTTACGGTATCAAGGGCCGCCAGGGCAAACGCTGCCGCATCCACCACAACACCATCGCGGTGAACTTCTCCATCGAGTTCCCCTTTGAAAACGACGAGGACATGGAGATCGACCACAACGTCTGCCACGGCACGATCTCCATCCCCAAGAACGGCGGCGGCCCGCTGCCGGCAAGTGGGCGCACCTTTCACATCCATCACAACTGGATGCAGGACAGCTACTCCATCGAGTTCGTGCGCAACGGTGTCGAAATCGACCACAACCTCTTCGATTTCACCGTCGCAAAAGACCACGGCAATCTCATCTCGGCCTTCGGCAAAGCGCCGGCAAAGGGACCGGCCAGCTTCCACCACAACCTCGTCAGCAATCCCGGACGCGGCGTGATCTGGATCAATGAACCCTTCAACGGCCTGGAGATCCGCCACAATCACATCATCACCCGCACGACGGCGACACCGCGCCTGGAGGGGCTGTTCGG
>JBDNIB010000157.1:0-2427 GCA_041688535.1 Prosthecobacter sp. | reverse complement strand
TTGGGTGCCAGCCAGGGCCGCGCCGCGTGGCTTTCCCGGCCCAAAGCGCCGAGCCTGACATGCAAAATGCCTTTTTCCGCCACGGTCACGTCATGGACCGAACCCCCATCGGGCACGAGCGCCAGTCCGCAGCGCAGCCCGATGTCTTCAAACAAATAACGCACCCCATTTTCGCCGCCGCGTTCTTCATCGGACGTGTAAGCCAGCCCGATGGGCAGCCCCGGATGCCGCCGCTGTAGATGGCAGAACAGCTCCAGCATAATCGCCGCCTGGCCTTTCATGTCGCCGGAGCCAGGGCCGTAGATGCGGCCATCGGCGACACGCGAGGTGTAACACTCCGCATGCGGATGCTCAATGACGTCGAGATGCGCCACCATCAGCACGTCCGGCTCCTTGATGCCATCCGGCATGATCGTCATCGAGGCGAAACCCTGGCTTTCGAACTCGCGGATCGTGATGCCGCCGAGTGCCTCGACATGATTGCGCATCAGCGTGAAGCAGCGTGCGCGCTCCTGCGGTCGATTCTCAGTGCTGGGGATGACGATCAGGTCGCGCGTGAGGGTAACGAGTCGATCGATGGGCGGTGATGACATGGACAAGAAAGTTATTGGGATCAGTCGCACAGGTAGTCCCAATCAATGGGCAGATCACGCTCTGCGCGTGCGAGCAGTTCGTGGCATTCCGCCGAGCTTTCACCGATGCAGAGGAACATGCCTTTCTCGACGCGGCCGTTCTCGTTGAGGAGGAAGTTCTCCGGGATCACCCCTCGCTTCATTCCGGGATGGAAAAGATCGCCGTGCTCCTCCAGATACCGCAGCACCGCGCGACCCGAGGTGGCCTCCTTCAGCAGCAGATTGCGCATCAGCCACGCGCCATTCGGCAGGAAGTGACGGGCGAGCATGGATGGATACGTCGCGCCGGTGAGCCGCGCATTGACCTCGCATACATAGGCTTGGAACGCACCCGAATCCTCCAGCGCGGCCACCAGGAAGTCTGCGCTGGCTGTGCCACGATAGCCCTGCGCATGCAGCCATCGCCCCGCGATGCCGGATTGTCGAAACAACTCCTCCGCAAGCCCTGGAAACGCATCCAAATACGGCGGTGGCGATTCATTGCCCTCATGCACGCTGTCATGGCTGAGGATCTGCTCGGTCAGGTCGTAGAGATACACGGCTTCATCATCCAGGAACATCTGCACGCTCGGACTGTGGATCGCCGTGATGCCATCCCGCCCCTTTTCCAACCAGCCTTGCACCATGGCCGGGCCTTCGTGAAAAAAGGCGTCCGGCACCTGCGCATTCGTGTCCGCGACATCCATCTTCATCAAGCCGACACCGGACGCGCCAAGCTGCGCCTTTACCACCGCGCTGCGAAACCCGCGCCGCGCTAGCGCCGCGATGCAGTGCGCCACCGCGCCCGCGTCTGCGGCGACCTCCGTGTCGAACACCGGCAGTCCCGAGCTTTCGAGGTGCTGATGCAGCAGGAATTTGTTGTTGCCGCGCCGGCTGCCCGCGCTCGTCGAGAGCGTGCGTTTGCCAAGGCGGTCTGCGATGCGCTCAATCGTCGCATCCGTTACGAATCCGTCCACCAGCGGCGCATTATGGACGAGCAGCTTTGAAATCAGGTCGGGCGTTGGTGACTCCGCGCCGCCCTTCAACGCCTGACCCAGTGCCATGTAGTCCTGATGGCTCAGCACCAGCATTTCAGGCAGCTTGAGTCCCAGGTCGTCGGTGAAGTAGCGGCACAGCGCCTCATTCGGCGCCCTCTCTAGCACCACCACATTGCCACCGCCTCGATACAGCAGTCCCATCACCGGCACGAGCCGCGAGCCATACGATTCCGCATGTGTGAACTCACGCATGAGCATGTCCGAGAGCGCCGCGTTATCGAAAAACATGCCCTGCACATTCGTGAAAAAGATCGCGCGCCGATCCGCCCACAGGCGGGGCGTGTACCCCTGCGTCTGGATGACCAGCGGACTGCCGGGCAGCGGCTCACGCGATGACTCTTGGACATGGATATCAGACGGTTTCATGGGCTGAGTATGAACATAGAGTCCAAGCGGGGAGAAGTCACCAACGCGTCCTGCTTTTACTAATCCAATTTAGTCCGCACCGTCATGCGCTACCATGAGGAGGTCGTGTGTGCAGCCTTGGCGGTGTGTTTTCCTGTTTCGAAGGATTCGCGGCATGCAGACGTATGCTCTGCACCATGCCTTCAGCCTCGTCTCATCCCGTTTGTTCCGGTCCTCTCGACCGGCGTGGCTTCATGCGCATCGGACTCACTGGTTTCGCAAGTCTCGGCTGGCCGGGATTGCTGAAACTGCGTGCTGAGAACGCGATGAAGCCCTCGCGTGAACGCACCGCGGTCATTCTGGTGTGGCTGCGCGGCGGCTGCTCGCATCTCGACACCTATGATCCGAAGCCG
>JBDNIB010000001.1:0-5688 GCA_041688535.1 Prosthecobacter sp. | reverse complement strand
TGGCAATGGATTTGATGCGCAATTCTTGAACGACCTTGATCAGGTCTTCTAAGCCGGTTTCAACGTCGCACATCCGGCTTGGCGTTCGCCAATGGCCCTTGGTTGGAAAGTTGATGATCCAGCGTGCTCCTCGTGCGGATTCGCCGAGGTCCACGACGTGCATCTTTCCAAGTTTCACCTCGCCTGCGGCACAGGCACGGGAATACTCCCGATACATCGAGGGGAACGTCTGCTTGAACTGAAGGGCGATCCCCTTGCCCATCACGCCAACCGTGTTCACGGCATTGACCAACGCTTCGGTTGGCGCATCAAGCAGGTTCCCTTTGGTAATTTCAACCATGTTCGAATCCTCCATTATCCTGCATTAGAGCAGCTCCAGTTGTTCCACTGCCGGTGGATGCGGAATTGGCAGCACGCCGATGATCACCCACGGATTCGGGGAGAAGCCGTGGAATTCCTTCATGGTGCCGAGGAAGAAATGCAGATCCGTCTTCAGAAAGGCGTCCAGGTATTTCTGCTTCACCTTCGCCAGCGCCACCGACTCATCACCGCGCGCATCGCGCAGGCAATTGTGGAAGAGCTGGCCGGTCTCCCAGTCGAGCACTTGCAGCTCGCTGCGCTTCCCGTCCTCATCCTCGAAACGATACGAGAAGTTGTAGGGCAGCTTGGGCATCAGGCGGAAGGTCTGCCGCCATTGCTCATCGGCAAAGAGTTCGCCCTGCGCGGCCATGTCGCGCATCGCGGCCACCTTGGCGGTGTCCCAGTCACGCTCGCAGGCTTCCCACACAAAATCCACGATGCGGGTGGGCTTGAACAGCGCCAGGGACATGGTGTTCGCTTTCGCCCCGTCCAGCAACGGTTGCAGGTGGCGATGCACCGTCACACTTTTTAGCACCTTGCGCCGCTCCTGCCAGCCGTCCTCCGTACCGAGATGTTTCACCGGCAGGATGTCCTTCGCATCCGTGGGGTGGTGCGTCTCCGGGCGGTGATCCGCCGTGCCCTTCCGCATCTCCAGCTCCACCCAGTCAAACTTTCGATACTGCTCCGCCTCATCCAGCCGCCGGAATGGCACGGGGTAGAGCCGCACCCAGGAGCCATCTTCACGAATGCCCGCCGTGCAGACCGTCTCGCCGTGCTTCCGCGACAGCGTCGGGTAGGTCTTCACGGTGATGAGGATGCGCTCTTTCGCCATGACGTGCGGGGTTCAAAGATGCTCTGCCCTCAACTGGTGGGCCGTTTGATTCTCCAGTGCTTCCGCCACGCAATGCCGGTGGCACTGGTGTGGGTGCAGCTCGAAGCAGGTCAGCGCCACCCGCTCACCCTCGGTGATCCAGCGCTGAATCTTCGCCAGTTCCGCTGTTTGCTGCGGCAGGCTCTTGCGCTCGTAGTCGGCAAACAGCGCGTCGTAGTCTGCCTGCGTCTTCAGTTCCCGCCGTTCCTCGGAGGCGATGCCCAGTTGCGGCAAGTGCTCATAGCGGATGCCCACGCCCTCGCAGGCATGACTCAGCGTGCCTTTGGAAAAGCCGTATTTGCGGCTCAGCGGATTGCGCCGCACATCGCACAGCAGCGTCACCCCGGCGCGCAGGAGCTGGTTCAGGTAGGACTCCAGACACTTGCCCTCGTAACCGATCGTCAGCAGTCCCGCCGCTTGCTGCGCTGGCCGCGCCTGCGCCACCCGCTCACGATCCGCCATCTCGGTCAGCACCTTGTCCACGATCTCGCTGCGCGTCGCATAGTAGGGATGCTGGCGATACACCTGCGCCACCAGCGGGTAGCCGCGCAGGGCGGCGTGCTCACGGCTGAAGCGGCCCGCCAGCAGCGGCGTCACCGCCCGATCGCGTGCCGCCGTGCGGCCCTCATCCGTCAGCAGCCATTGCTGCTCATCATCCACCAGCAGCCCGCGCTCGATCAGCCGCCGCTTGTCCGCGTAGGAGGTGAAGGAGAAGCAGCCGAAGCGGTAAGGCACGAACTCATAGCTCGGCGCCTGCTCCTGCCGCGTGTAGAGGAAGAGCAGCTTCTGAAAATCCCTCGGCGCGCTCTGCCCGCCCAGGGCATCCAGCAAGGTTAAGAGCACGCGTTGTCGTTCGAAGAGCATGGGCAGAGTTTAGGTGGGGACGCTTGCCAACGCAACCTGCCCAGACAGCAGACGCGGCAGCAGCAGGTCGCGGGTGCTACGGAGGTTTTGGTTGCGGCGTTGGAGAGTTTCACGCTGGGCGTGGATGACTCCGGCGACTTGGCCGTAGCGGGTGAGCAGTTCTCTCGGCGGCACCAGTATGGGGAAATTGCAGATGGTCTCTTTGGTGAGCGCTTCGCGCGTCGCACCACCTTGCGCGAGGCCGAGGAGCTTCTGCTTGTTGTAATCGTTGTTGATCGTGTCGAGCAGGTAATGCGGGTCCATGCAGCGGGCGTCTGCACGGATGATGGCGACGTGCTGATTCACTCGTGCAGGCAGCAGGTAGGAAGGCACCATGGCGCAGCGGCAGACAGAGGCTCCGGTGATATTCAGCAGCACGTCATGGGCTTGCACGGTCACGTTGTCGAGCTGTGCAGCCTGCTCGTCGTTGATGAAGGCGAGGTCGTCGAACTCGAACTGGTAATCGTAGATGTTGAGGCTTCGGATGAGGTTGATGCCTTCGGCATGGTAGGCACCTTTGCCGCCGCGTGGAGTCGCGCCGCTGCCGACCTTCGTCGTTACCTTGTCGAGCGTCTTCACCTCCCAGCCTTGCGGGATGTTGCCGAGGGGGGAGGGGACGCGCGGGGTGTCAGCACTCCCGCTCCGCTTGGGAGCGGGCCGGGGTGCGGGTTCATTGCCGGCCTCCTTCGCCAAGACTTCGGATGGATCACGCGGGAAGCGGAAGTGGACGAACCACTCGCGGTAGAGGGCGCGGGCCATGTCCTCCAGCAGCCGGATGCGCCGCTGGCTGTTCTCGATCAGCTCGTCGTAGGCCGACAGGATGCCCGCGATGCGGCGTTGGACGGGGAGCGGGGGAATCTCGATCTCAAAGTTGAGGATTTGCCCACCACTGATGTGTGGGACATTCACTCCGGTCGTAATGGGCTTTATGTAGCCTTCAAAACTTGGGCCACCGATGACGAAGCGAAGGAAGGACTGGTCAACAAGCATCGGATTCGAACGGAGGCGACAGCACCGCTGAACCAAGAAGGATTTTGGATCACCCTGGCGAATGAAGCACCACTTCAAACCTGCCGGGACCCATGGTCGGTCCATAGCGATGACCACATCACCGACCCTGAGCTTAAATTTCTCCAACTCATTCCAAGCTACGGCAGGCCAACGCTTTGAGATTTCCCAAAGCACATGACCTTGACTAACATTCTCACCTTTGACGAGAGCAATGTCGTCGGGCTTATTCGTGAAATACTGGCTTTTGAATGCGTAACCCGAAAGGAGTTCGACGCAGTCTGCTAGTTTCATTCTGGGCCAGGATTTGCTCATGCCTCCAGAATCTCCGCCACGTTGTAGGTGGTGGTTTGCCCCAGGTTGTGGGCCTGGGTGTTGAGGGTTTCGAGGTTCATCGGCATCAGTCTTTCTTCAGGTTGCCCAGCCCGCCGGGCTTTTTGAGCGCCTTTTTTTCATCTGCGGCGAGGCGGTGTTCGACTTTTTTCACGTCTTCGTCGGGTGGCAGGGTTTCGGGGCGGATGCCGCGTTCGATCAGTGTCTTGCGCACGGCTTCATTGTTGGTGATGTGCTCGCGAGAAATGGCGGTTTCGTTGGCGAGCTTGTGCTGGCGGGAGTTGAATATGGTGATCTCGGTGGCGAAGTCCTTGGCCTTTAAAATGATGGTGGGGGCGAAGTCGGCGAGGGGCCGTGTGTCCGGCACTTTCCACTGGGCCTTCATGGCCTGGGTGCTCCGGCCAAAGAGGGCGTGGTCGCCCTTGCTGCGGATGATGGCGAAGTTCTCATTCCCCCCGGTCTGCTCGAAGATGACATCGGAGAGTTCCTTCTCTGTGCTGCTGAGTTTCTTGCGTGCATTGACTCGCTCGGCCTCCAGGAAGCGCTGCTCGATCAACTCGGCACGGCGGGTCTGGACCGCAAAGTAGGTCTGGGCAAAGGCGATCTCTTGTTTTCTGGGATCGCCGTTCTGGGCGATGAGGTAGCAGGCGTAACGGGTGAGGATCAAGTCGGGAACTTCTTTCTCTGCTCCCTTCGGCATCTGGATCGTTTTGTTGACGCCAACAAAATGATCCAAAATTGCGTGCCCCGAGATTTCACAGGCAGTTTGGGCTTTGGTGATGACTGCGGTAAAATTGCGCCATTCGTCATAGCCCAGCAGCTGCTGGAGATCGCGCGCGAGCCAGTATTCAATGCCGTCGTCCGTTTGCTGCGCGTTGGCTTCAAAGGTGGAGGTGAGGGTGTGAATGATTTCGGTATTCATGCTTCGAGGAGAATGAGGTTTGAGGCGATTGTGGCAGGGAGTTTTGGGGAATCCAAGGGCTTAGGCTTCGAGGATGTCCGCCACGTTGCCGGCGATGGTTTGCTCCAGCTCGCGGGCCGAGGCGTTGAGGGTTTCGAGTTCTTCGTTCCAGGTGCCGAGCTGGGCTTTGAAGTCCTCATCACTGACGGTCTCGCCGGGGGCGACGCCCACGTAGCGTCCGGGGTTGAGCGACCAGCCATTCGCCTCGATTTCCGCCAAGGTTGCCGCCTTGCACAATCCTGCGATGTCGCGGTAGTGAGGCGAACTGACGCGAGGCGAACCCTCACCCCGGCCCTCTCCCAGGGGGAGAGGGAGGCTGAAGAGTTCGGCGAGCTGCGCCTGCGCCTCATCGCCGCCGAGGGTGAAGTCGAGTTCTTCGCCCCGATAGAGGCGGACGACGTTGGCGAGGAAGCTGATCTGGGCATCGGTCCAATCACGGTGGGCGCGGTCGAGCTGGCGGTAGACGTGGCGGGCGTCGATGAAGAGGATGGTATCGGCGCGGGGTGTCTTGGCCTTACCCTTGTCAAAGAACCACAGCGTGCATGGCAGTGTGACGGTGTAGAACATGTTCGGGCCGACGGCGACCATCACGTCCACGGCGCGGGCTTCGATGAGTTGTTTGCGGATGTCCTGCTCGGAGGCGCGGGCATCTGAGGCGGAGTTGGCCATGACGAATCCGGCGCGGCCTGTTTCATTGAGTGCGGAGTAGAAATCCTGAATCCAGAGGTAGTTGGCGTTGTCGGTGCGCGGCAGACCGAAGGGGTAGCGGCGGCCGGGGCCGACCTCACTGGCAAGACGTTCCTTGTCCACCTGGCTGACGTTGAAGGGGGGATTGGCACAGACGAAATCGAAGCGGCCGATGAAGCCGTGCGGGTCTTCGTAGTAGCTGTTGCCGTGGCGGATGTCGCCCTCAAGGCCATGCACGGCGAGATTCATGCGTGCGAGGCGGACGTTGCCATCCACGCGCTCCTGACCGTGGATGCTGAGTTCGGCGGACGGGTTCTTTTTGTGCGACGAAACAAAGCGGGCCGACTGCACGAACATCCCTCCCGAGCCGCACGCGCGGTCGAGGATGCGGCCATGAAAGCGCTCGATGATCTCGCCGATGAGGTTCACCTACGAGGTGGACGTGAAGAACTCGCCACCCTTCTGCCCATCGCTCATGGCGAAGGTGCCGAGGAAGTACTCATAAATCTTGCCGAAGGCGTCGCCTGCCAGATCGGCGGGGATGGTGGAGAGCGTCTTCAGCAGG
>JBDNIB010000156.1:0-10794 GCA_041688535.1 Prosthecobacter sp. | reverse complement strand
TTCCAGGCCCGTCACCGCTCCGACCGCGACGGGCTATACCGCCAGCGCCACAGTGAGCGGCACGGAGCAGGCGCGCATTGTCGCCATCTACCGGCGTGGCACCTTCACGCTCCCGCCAGACGCACCGGTGCCGGTGACCTCTTTGGCTATCCCTCAAGCTCCCGCAAAACCCGCGACCACGACTGCGCTCCGACCCGGTCAGATCCGCATTATGACCCAAGCCGAGGCCGCACAGCTCGTGGCACAACCCAAGCCGTAATATGCGATTCTACTCCACCCCCCTGCGATCCCGCCGCCCCACGGGCTTCTCGCTCATTGAGATCAGCTTGGTGATGGCGCTCATACTCGGGCTGAGCATCGGCATCGGCTTCGGCTTCAACGCGGTGCGCCAGTGGCAGAAGGCCAAGAATGCGTCGCTGGCCCTGCAAGCCACCTATGCCGCCCAGCGCGCTTACCTTGCTGACCATCCCACTTTGGAGATCGCCAATGTGACTCCGGCCCAGTTGGAGGCCTATCTGCCCCAAGGCTGGTCCGCGCTCCCGGTCGTCACCGGCCTCAACGACGAATTGCTTACGCTAGATCACACCGTCATGCCGCCGGTGCTGCTGCTCGGCGGCACCGCCTACGATCCCTCCGACAAGAGCACCGACGGCCTCTGGGACGTGGGGGAGTAAGCCAACGCCATGGAATCACCCAGTCATCCCAGTTTGCACATCGCTGCGGGCACGCGCTTTGGCCACCGTGTCGGCTGCGCGTGGCAGCGGACTGCCCGCGTGCTGGTGGAGGCCACCGCAGACGTGTCAGCGGGGCCGGGCCTGCATTTGCTGGTGGCACCCAATGGTGCGGGCAAGACCACGCTGATGCGCACGCTGGCGCGGTTGCACCCCGCGCTGCATGGGCAGCCTGCGGTCAAGGGCCGCGTTCACTATGTGTCCGACGACTTGCGGATGGATGCGGAACTGGCCCCGCACACGCTCTTCCGCGCGTGGCTCAGGGCGGAGGCGCTGGCATTCGCCGGGCAACTGGCCGACCGTCTCAAGCTTGATGTGCGCCAGTCCATCGGCAAACACTCGCGCGGCAACCGGCAGAAGGTGCTGCTCATCATCGCCGAAGCACTCGCCGCCCACTCTGGCGCGAGCGTGCTGCTGCTGGATGAGCCGCTCACAGGGCTGGATGCCAGCACGCGCGAGGTCGTGACCGGATTTTGGGCGGAGACGCCGTCGATCCTCCGCTTCGTGGTGCTGCACGAATTGGAGTCCCTGCGCGCGGCGGACTCGCTGTTCACCATCGCGCAAGGCACCCTGCGCCACGTCTGCGAGCGTGCGGCTGGGAAATCATGGGCGGAAACCTACCACGACTTATCATGATGAAAGCCGAGCATCGCTGGTCGCTGTTTCGCGTGTGCATGGCCGGGTTGGCCGTGCGGGGGAGTTGCTGGCTGCTGCTCGCGGGTGCCCTGGTGTTTGCGTGGGCGGCACCGCTGCTCACGCCTTGGGATGAGAATCCGCCAATCCTGCAACCGGCGCGCGCGCAGGCGGCATGGCTGTATGCGTGGCTGGCGCTGTTCACCTGGCTGCCGTTTCAAGCCGCCGCTCTCGGCCGGCGCTTGCGGTGCGAGGGAGTGCTGGAGTTTTTCCATGCTCGCGGGGCTGGTCCGGACGCGCTTTGCCTGCAACTGAGCGCGGCGGTGGCCGTGTGGATGCTGGGGGTGATGCTGCTGGCCTGCCTGGTCTGCCTCACCGTGTGTCTGCCAACGAATCCCGATGAGGCGCGGCTGTGGCTCGGCTTGGTGCTCCAGCAAGGGGTTCTCTACATCCTGGTGTCAGCGCCGCTCGTCCTGCTGGCGGCGGCCCTAGGCACCTGCGCCGGCGAGGTCATCGCGTTCCTTGCTCCTGTGTTGCTCTTGTTCCTCGGCCTGCTGGCAGCGTCCTGGCTGGAGCCGCTGCTGGCAGGCAGCCCGTCGTTTTTCCATCGCTGCACCTGGCTGGTGCTGCCGCATTACCATCTGGCGGATTTGAGTCCGCGGCTGGTGTTCAAGATGGGACCGCTGGCTCACGCGGATTTCCTTGGCTCCCTGAGCTGCCTGGCGCTGCAGGGCGCAGCCATCAGTCTCACCGGCCTGTGCGTCTTCCGCACGCGCTCGTGACCAAAATGTTTCTCATGCGCACGATGAAACTCCCGCACCAGCTGGTGACCTTGTTTGCTGCTGCGCTGTGCTGGTTGGTCGCCGGGTGGTGGGCTGGCACGCCGGCGGACTCAGCGCAGGGGAATCCGCTAGCACTCCGCAGCAGCGCGTTTGGCAGTCTCATCGCGCGGCTCATGAAGGACTCGCTGCACAGCTACTGGCACGGCGGGCAGCGCGAGGCGGCGGACGTGCATGATGCCACGCGCGACGTCGCACCGGCAGGCAGGCTCCTGCGGCCGCGCCTGGCGCGGCCGGCGGCCGCGCCGCCTACCGGCTCGTGGATTGCTCAATGGATCAAACGATTGGCCGCATTGGAGGACCAGCGCACGACGCGCAACAGCCCCTTCGCCATCCGTCCGGCGCACCGCCGTTATCTCTCTGCTGCAGCGGACCGGCGGGTGCAGTTGGCCTGGCAGTTCGACCCTGGCGATGCCGCCCTTTACGAAATCGCCCATTTCACCGCTTTCGCGCGCGCAGCAACACCCGCTGCCGCGCGCCAGGCCGCCGAGCAACTGGCCCGGCAGACGATCGCCCACGCATTTTCTCCACGCAGCGGCTTGGCCGAGGCTCTCACTGGCGCTGGGGCTGCCATTAATCTGCTGAACGACCAACTGCAACCGGGCCGTTCCCCACCGGCCACCGCCAGCCTCCGGCGTGACTGGGAGGTGCTGGCGGCGTGCCTGAAACGTTACCGCGAGCTGCGCCAGCAGGCCACCGAGGAAGCTTGGTGGAGCGACATCCCGCCAGTGCGCCAGCAGGAGATCGAGTCGTACTCCGCCTTATTGGGAAAAATCGCTGGCACCATCCGCCAACAACTCGAAACGCGGGGAATCCTCAACTCAGCAAGTTCGCATTGAATACTTCCTCGGGAACCATGCCCGCGCGATAGAGATCCTTGAGCGAATTATTCCACCGCAGGTTGCCCTTCACGCGCAAGGCGTCCTCCAGCGAGGTTGCGGCACCGTCGTAGGCGCGAATGCCGGCGGCCACGGCATCGCTGGTATTTTGCAGGTATTCGGTCACCAGCACGCGGCCGTTGAAGCCGGTAAGCAGACCCTGGGAGAGCACGAAGGTGAGGGTCTCGCTCAGGCGCGCGAGGATGGCGGGTTGCTGCTCCTTGGGGAAAAACTCCATAATGCGGTCAATGGTCTTGATTGCGCCGCGGGTGTGCAGCGTGGAGAGCACGAAGTGGCCGGTCTGCGCGGCTTCGATGCAGGTCTCCATCGTGTGCCGGTCGCGGATTTCACCGATGAGGATGATGTTGGGTGTCTTGCGTAGCACTTCCTTGAGGCCGCTCTGGTAGCTGTGAGTGTGGCGTCCCACCTCTTGCTGCGTGACAATCGAGGGGGCAGGCAGCAGCACTCCGGGCTGATTGGGATCCGCCATCGTGTCAGGGTAGCGATACTCGATGGGGTCCTCGATGGTGACGATGTGCTTGGCCATGTTCTGCCGCACCCAGTCGAGGATGGCGGCGAGCGTGGTGGACTTGCCCGAGCCGGTGGAGCCGGTGACGAGGCCCAACCCGAAGCGGCGCTGCATGAGTTCATGCACGCTGTCGGTGATCATCGGGTCAAGGCCAAGGTTCTCCAGTTGCGTGATGGTGCCACGGAGCCAGCGGGTGGTCAGCCCCAGGCCGTTATCGCTGAGATGAATCTGCACGCGCATGCGCACCGGCGCGCCCAGCACACCTTCTGCGCAGCTCAGATCAATGACCCGTTTTTCGCGCAGCGTATTCCACATCCGGTCGGCTGCGGCTGTGCCATCCTGGTCCTCCCATAGTTCGGCGGATTGCTGCTCGTAGAGCCCCTCGGCGATCATGCGCACCGCTGCGGCATCTTGGACGCCAAAGGATTGGGCCAGTTCCAGGCCACGGTTGGTATGCACGGCGATCAACTGCCCGGTGCGCACTTGGACATCGGAAATCTCACAGCCTTGGTAGGCTGCAGCGAGCCGGCCGAGGATGTTGCTGGCGGTATGGGCGGGGCGGGTCATCGGGCAGCGGCTGGTAAAATGATGGGGACGGAACGATGAGTAATGAATTTTGTCTCCAGAATTCCATTATCTTGCACCTCACCATTCTGCCGTTTTCTATTCGTGCAAACAAGGAGTAAGTTACTGCTGTTGGATTTCTTCGATCACGACCAGCCAGTTCATCTGATGCACGGGCGGGAGTTCCGCCGGGCTGCGGAGCGGAGCGAGTTCTGCCGCGATGTTGTCCGTGAGCACGGCGTCATTGCTGCCGGACTTCACGTCGAGCGGGCCCCATGCGCCGGTGCCGCCGGATGCCAGGGTGCTGACCTGGCCGTGATGCTCGAATGGACGCAGGAACGATGTGGTGCCGATGCGCAACTCCGCCGCAAAGATGGACATGGGGGGATAGAACACGTCGCCAGGTTGCAAGCCCGATCCCGCCGGCGGCGCGGACAGGGGCGTGGCGTTCAGGTCATCACCGACATACACGCGCAGTGGCGCCACGATGGCAAGCCCGGTGGTGAACAACGTGAGGTCCAGGCCCTTGCGGATGATGATGCTCATGTCGTCCGGGACCAGCGGGTCGGCCAACGGTTTGACGGTCAGAGGGTCCACCGTGGCATCGATGTTGAAGCGGATGCTGTTACTCGTGGCGACAGACGCACCGCCCTGCGCCACGAGCCACATGTTCAGCAGGGAAGGGTAAAACGTGAGGCAGGAGCGGTTCGTGTCCGTCAGCTCCGTCTGAAACGGGATCACCTCGCCGCCCGACTCGGACTGGGTCGGCCAGTTGCTCCCGCGCTGCAATACCAGCGCGACAGTGCCGCCAGCCGCCGTCGGATAGCGCACGCGGATGGCCGTGGGCGTCTGGTCGCCGAGGCTCACCATCGCGATGGCCTCCACGCTGACTCGGCACTGCACCGCGCCGCGGCTGTAGGTTTCCCAGGCATCTGGGGTGCTTGCAGGCGTCTGCAAAAACTGCTCGCCGCGCTGGATGGGTAGAAAGGTGAGACGGCCTGAGTTGGCGGACAGCGCCACGGGGAGCGCCTCGCTCCTGCGCTCCACCTGTAGCTCCTCGCGCACGCCAGCAGCATCGAAGTCCTCGCCAATCACACTGCCGTCGAGGGTCAGCGCTGCCGCCATCTGGATGGATTTTTTCCCGGCAAGGCGCGCCGCACCGAAGCCGCCATGCAGCGAGAGCTGGTCAGCATACACGCCGCCCGTGATGGTAATGGCGGCGGCGTTCCACGCCGCACCGTCCTTGTGTCGGCCGATCTCGGCGAAGGTGGCGGCCTCGATGGGCAGTTGCGAGGGGATTTCATAGAGCGAGAGAACGTAGTGCTTCGACACCGTCGGCACGGGCGCGGTCTTGCCGGTGGCCACGGCGCCAAACGTCACGGTGAAGGCCCACCAGTTGCGCTTGGCCACGAACGGCGCGCCCGGGGCTGCGTAGCCAAAGCGAATGTTCGGATACGCGATGAGGTTGTAGGTCGGGTGTTTGGTCACATCCGCCAGCAAGCCAGGAGCCTGCGTGCTGTAGTGTTTTTCCAACGTGACTACTGGCCTCACCTCGTCCGCCTCCTGGAGCGCCTGCGACATGTCCAGCAAGGGCGGCACTTTGCCGGCGAATTCGGGCGCATCGAACACGCTGGAATACCACGTGGTGCCAGGTGTCACCTTGTCCTGTTCTCCCGTGAGCGAGGTGATCCAGGTCTGCACTTGCTCCGCCGTGTAGTCGCCAACATCACCGCTCCGTGCGCTCTCCAGCCCGAGGGTGGTCAGCGCTGCCTGCGACAGGGCCTGCGCCGTGTTGGCCATGGTCACGGACTCGGCGAAGATGGTGCTCCAAGCGTAGTCATCCGCAGGCGCATAGCCCGCCCTCATACTGGCGATGGCCTTCTGCGGAAATACCGCGACCAGCGCGCGCAGGAACGCCTCCTCGCGCTGGTGGTAATCGGCGCGGAGTTGGGACTTCGCCGCCTCCTCGCGGTGCATTTGTCCCGCGCGGAACAGCATCAACAAGCTCAGCGTGAACATCAGGGCCATGGCTGAGACTATCGGCAAGGCGGCGAAGCCGTGGCGGTTCCTGCGTTTCATCGCGCACCTCCGCCGTAGGTCACTTCCTCACCATTAGGCCCTTGCAGCATCACGTTCAAGATGCCCTGATCACTGCTGAACTGCGCATTGGCGATGCGGTTGCTGATGGTCCATGAAGTCTCGCTGCCGTCCGCACGCCAACTGTAGAACCGGAGCGCGTTGCCGGCGGCGGTCGGTTCCACCGCGATCAAGCGTTCCTCGGTTTCTTGATCGGCAGATTTGAAGAACAGCCGCACCGCACTGCCGCCGGTGAGCACCGGCTGCGCGCCGGCGAGCGCATCCGCCTTGCTGCCATAGACAAAGTAGTGATCGGTATGGTTGATGATGCGCCCTATTAGGTTGCCGATCTTCGGTGCCTCGACGGTCAGGAAGGACTGGCGGCGGAACATTTCCATGAACAGCACATGCTGCTGCAACATGACCACCAAGGCCACTGCCAGGATCAGCAGGACGCTCATCGCACTCGACATCTCCAGCAGGGTGAAGCCCGCCGGCGTGCGCCTGACGTGAGACTGGAATATACCTCGGTTCATTGCATGCGCAGGGTTGATCGGCTTTTCACATACTGCTTCTCCCCCACCTGATAGGCGAGCACCGAGTGCAGACGCCAGACGGCAATGCCGGTGTCCGCATCCGGCACCGGCGTTTCGTTCACGCGGAAGCGCGTCAGCGTGGCCTCCACGGTTTTGCCGTTCACCAGTTTCCCTAGCGTGACCGGTTGCTGTAGTTTCGGCGGGTCATCCGCCGTAGCGTCCGGCCACTGCGACGTCGCACCGGTGAGGTCGGCCAACGGCACGCGGTTGGACAGCGCCGTCTCACGGGTCAAATATGCGTCAGTGAGCGTCTGCATGATCGTCCACTGGTTGTTCGACAGGGCGAGCAGTGATGCCTTCATGACCATGAGCGCCAGCAGTGCCGTGAAGCCCATCGCCACGGATACCTCCAGCAGCAGGCTGCCTTGCTCATGCCGAGGTCCAAGACGGCGGCGTGAGGGGATCCTCAGCAGCGGCATGGTCAACTCCGGCGTGTTCACGGATTGGGTTTCTCAGCGGTGCTTAATTGGCCACGCGAAGAAATCACGCGATCAACATTGAAGGTGATGTTCAGCAGACGTTCCGGTGCGCGGCCAAAAAATGGTGTTTCGGTGATCACCTCGAGGGTGTAGGTGCCATCCGCCGCCGCATACTTGGACAGATCTTCGATCGAGATGGAAACGTCCTGCGGCACATTGGTCGGCTCCTCTGCTTGGTCGGGGTTGTAGTGGCGGCCGTAGCGTCGTTCTGAGGCCTCGACCACCGTGCCCGTCGTGCCTAGCACGGCGGTGCCGCGATACACCTGCGCGTAGGTTCGCGAGTCGGGATACAGATGTAGTAGCGTCAGGACGATTGCGGGGATGCGATCAATGAACAACTGGTTTACGGTGATGTTGGCCACTGCTGCGGTGGCGACTGGCCAAATTTCGATCTTCGGCTGAGCGAGGATGGTGTCCGGCACCCCATCGGCCGCGTAGCGCACAAACGTGTAGGATTGCTCGCCGCAGCCGCCGGTGAGTGTCGCCGTCGTCAGTTCGTGATAAAGGGGCCCGATGGTCAGGTCGCCGTTTTCCAGGTCGGACTCGCTCAGCAGGTATGCGGGCTGGCCTAGCCCGGAATAGGTCGTCAGGTCGTAGTTGCTACCCTTGCAGGAGAAATAGACGGCCCGCTCCGCTGTGTTCGCACTGCCAGGAACCAGTCCCGCCACGTGGATGTTCAGGCTGAAGGGCCGGTCGGCACGGGTGCGCCGGACATAGTTTCCACTGGCAGGATCTCCGCGGACATACGAGTCCTCGGAAACGAGGTCGAGGGTCGCCAATGGGGTGTAGGCGCGGATGAGCTTGGTGTCGAGTAGGTAGATATTTGAGTCCCAAGCGGTGCCGCGCGCGAACATCTCGAACTTCGCGCCCGATTCACTGATGGGCAGCGGGGCGATGAACGAGCCGCCGGTGCTCGCGAGGGGCATGTCATACACCAATCCGAACTCCAGATCAGTCTGCCGTACAAAAGCCTCCTGCGCCCATAGGGGGGGTAACCCGGCCAGGCTGGCCAGCAGAATCGCTCGCGGTATTTTCATGGTATTAGCGTTTGGTGGTGGGTTTCGAGTCCGCCGCTGCTGGTTTTGATGCTGGCTTGTCCGCGTCTGCCGCACCCGGTTTTGGTTCGAGGATCGTGATGGGACCGTTCTTGTAAACCGCGACCAGCACGCGTCGCTCCGTAGCGACCTCGTGCAGCACCTGCTGCGCGGCCTTGGCATCGCCCTTGGCCATCGTCAACGGTATCTCCTTGGCTGCCAGCCAAGTGGCGTTCCGCTGGAGAAAATTTGGCCAGAAGGTGAAGTCACCCTGCGGTTTCTCGACCACATGGGAGCGGTGCGTCGCTGGCAGGTGCAGGATCGAACCGGCGGGCACCAGCGTGTATTTCTCGCCATCGGACAGGATGACGGAACTCGAGAGGAGTGAGCTCTCGGTTGAGGGCCGGGTCTCGCCCACGGCCTTGGACTTGGCTGCCATCAACGCATTGAGCGTGGTCGCGCTCCCCGCCTGCTTGCGCAGCGTTTGCTCGGTGACGGCGGCACGCATAGCACCTTGCCGCTGTGCGACGACGTCCTTGGGCGGGGCGACTTGGGCGCAAATGGGTGAAGCGCTGCTGACAAATGACAGCAGTGCCGCCAAGATCAGCGCGCAGCGCGCACCAGACGAGTTTGTCGGTCCAAACATAGCCATAAAAGGTAGATGTCGAATCTGCAACGGAGCAGCGCCCGCGCGGCTCCCCATAGCCACGGCTTTACTCTCGAATGATAGTGGCGACGCCCGTCGGCTGCACGGTGGTAGTGGTACTCAACATCCACTCACCCACCGCAAAATTCAAGCTCCCGGTCGGGGCTGGTGGCTGATACTGATATTCGCCCAAGATGTTGAAAATCCCGTCAGGCTTGTGGCCATTGCCCCCGCCCTGCCACACGAGCTTGATCTGGATGTACTCAGTGGCTGCGGGGTCTGCGCGGAAGACGACCGGGGTGATCAACACTGTCTGCAGCGCGGCGGTGTTGAAATCCTCAATGTCTCTGCATGTGATTTTCCGCGCACCGAATTCCTGACTGTCGTATTTGATATTCTTCCTATATACCCCGGGTGTCCCGTGTGTCCCGGTTACCGCGGATTTGTCGGCGGACACCGTGGCCTTGTAATGGACTTGGCCACCGTTGCCTCGGGTGCCGTACGATCCGGGAGCGCCCGCAGTGTTGCCTTTGACCTCAAAGCCTGAGTACACGAACTTGTAAACATCAAGAAAAAGTTCAACGCGGAAGGGAACGCGCGTCACCACGGGCGCTGGAGTGCCGCCGTTACCCACGCCAGGAGCGCCAAGCGCTATATCGGCACGAGCGGGATTAAGAGCCAAGAAGACCGAAACGATCAGGATGTAGAGATGAGTTTTCATGAGATTGATTTGGGGGACTGAGGGCCGTTCACATGACACTGCTTTGCTATTTCCGAATCATATTGCACAAATACCGAACGGCGTCAGTATTTTTTTCAAAAAAAATATCGCGTTGCGATCAACGCGGGACAAGTGCAAGGTTACGACTGCCACGCCCAAACCCTGCGGCACCAGCCACCCACGCGCAGGCTCGACCAACCCGCTTTCGTCCAGACCGAGGCGCAGCTTGTGGCACCCAGTTCACCTGGTGCATGGCCGTCGCGAACGGCGCTGGCGGGGTCAGTGCGGCGGCTGGTCACGCGCGCTTGGCGGCTGCATGTCGGGGAGTGAATCAAGATACAGCGCCTCTACCTTGTCACGCGCCCAAGGGGTGCGGCGTAGAAACACGAGGCTGGATTTGATGCTGGGCTGCCAGTTGAAGCAATTGATCGGGATCATGCGCCCGAGCATCTCCCAGCCATAATGATCAACGAGTTGGGCGACGATCATCTGCAAGGTGATGCCATGGAGTGGGTTGTTGGGGCCGTCGGTTTTGGGCATCGTCTCAGCCAATAATCAGGTGGGCCTGCTCGCCGGGCTCGGCATTTCGTTACTCCTCTTTGTCGTGGGGTTGAAGCTGGACCTGCACATCATCCGCGCTTTTGGCCCCGTGGCTTTGGCAACCGGCTTGGGGCAGGTGTTCTTCACCTCTGTCGTGGGCTTCGTTCTAGCCCTGGCCTTGGGCATGGACGTGGTCCCGGCGGTTTATATCGCGGTAGCGCTCACTTTTTCCAGTACGATCATCATCGTGAAGCTGCTCTCAGACAAAAAGGAGACGAACACCCTTCATGGCCGCATCGCTATTGGTTTTCTCATCGTGCAGGACATCGTCGTGGTCCTGGTGATGATCGGTCTGACTGCCATGGGGTCGGCTGGTGACACCGCTACGCTGGGAGCGCAGGCTTTGGCCGTGCTGGGTAAAGGCGCGGCCTTTATTGCTGTTTTGGCCGCACTGATGAAATGGGTGCTGACACCCCTGCTGCGGCGCTTGGGACGCTCACGGGAACTGCTGGTGCTCAGTGCAGTGGC
>JBDNIB010000155.1:0-3037 GCA_041688535.1 Prosthecobacter sp. | reverse complement strand
TAGAGATCCTCGCGGAATTTGCCTTCCTCGACCATTTTGGCGAGATCGCGGTTGGTGGCGGCGAGGACGCGGACGTCGATCTGGATCGGTTTGCTGCTGCCGACGCGTTCGATGGTCTGCTCGCCGAGGGCGCGGAGGAGTTTCACCTGCGTGCTGGCGTCAATCTCGCCAATTTCATCGAGAAACAAGGTGCCGCCGCTCGCCTGCTCGAAGCGGCCAATGCGGCGCTCTTGTGCGCCGGTGAATGCGCCTTTCTCGTGGCCGAACAGCTCGCTTTCGAGGATCTGCGGCGACAGCGCGGCGCAATGCACGGCAACGATGTTTGCCTTCGGCCGCCCGCTGAGATTGTGAATGGCGCGGGCGACGAGTTCCTTGCCGGTGCCGCTTTCACCTTCGATCAAGACGGTCGCACGCGCGGGGGCGACTTGCTGGATCGTTTCGAGGATCGGTTTCATCACCTCGGCCTGACCGAGAATGCCTTCGATGGAAAATTTGCGATCGACCTGTTGTTTCAGCGCCACGTTTTCTTTCTCCAAGGTGCGGCTGCGGAGGGCGCGTTTGATGAGCAGTTCGACCTCGTCGAGGTTCAGCGGTTTGGTGACGAAATGATAGGCTCCACGGCGCATCGCCTCCACGGCGGTGTCCACGCTGCCGTAGGCGGTCATCATGATGCAGACCGGTGCCTGCGGCAGGGCGAGTGCAGTGTCGAGCAGCTTCATGCCATCGTCCTCGCCAAGGCGGAGATCGGTGAGCATCACATCAATGCGGTCGTTGTTGAGATACTCCATCGCCTCGGCGGCGTTCGAGGCCACATAGCAGTCGAAATCGTCCTCCAGCGACAGGCGCAGGCCGTCGCGGGTGTGTTTTTCGTCATCGACGATCAGAACGGTGGCTTGGTCGTGCATAAGTGAAGGAATGGCACAATAAAAGGAAATGACGAATGACGAAACCAGAATGACAAAGGAAAGATAGTTGACTGAACGTCTAGTTTGCGTTTTAGAGCAGCATGGGACGCACCTCCACCGCCAAAGAACGCCTGATTGAAGCCGTGATCGAACTGATCTGGACGGGCAGCTATGGCAGCACCTCGGTGGACCAGATTTGCGAGCGGGCCGGGGTGAAGAAGGGCAGTTTTTACCACTTTTTTGAGTCCAAGACCGAATTGGCGGTCATTGCTATTGAGCATGGCTGGGCGGAGCATCGCAAGGAGTTGGACCAGACGTTTTCTCCGGTGGTGCCGCCGGTGGAGCGCATCCTGAACTGTTTCCGCAATTTCCGTCGGGAGCAGGAGGAATTGTTCAAAAAGCATGGGCGCGTGCTAGGTTGTCCAGTGCACTCGCTCGGAGCCGAGATCAGCACGGTGGATGACCGTCTGCGTGACAAACTGCAGGAGATTTTGGGCCAGTTCATCCGCTACTACGAGAGCGCCATCCGCGACGCACAGGCGCAGGGCAGCATCGTCACGCATGACCCGATGGCGCTGGCCCGGATCGTGTTCGCCTACAGCGAGGGATTGCTGCTGCACGCCCGCATGTGGAATGACCTCAACCGGCTGGATGAATTTGAGTCCGGTGCCAAGATCATCCTCGGTGTGCAAAGCTAAGTCGGCTTCCTTTTGCCTTCATTTTTAACCAACTAGTCAACTTTCGCCCCCAAACCAACGCGTCTCGTGAAACCGCAAACCCTTCTCCCTCTCGTCCTGCTCCTCGCCGCTTGTGGCAAACCGCCTGCGGGTGGCCCTGGCGGCGGGCAGATGCCTCCAGCTCAGGTGACGCTCGCCCCAGTGGAGCAGCAGGAACTCGTCGAGTGGGAAGATTTCACAGGGCGTGTCGAGGCCATGGAAACGGTGGAACTCAAGCCCCGCGTATCCGGCTATATCACCGAGGTGCATTTCCAGGCCGGTGCGCTGGTCAAGCAGGGCGATGTGCTGTTCACCATCGATCAGCGTCCGTTTGAAACTCGACTGCGTGCTGCCCGGGCCGAGGTGAAAAGCGCCGAGGCGAATGCGCAGGCGATGAAGCGCGAATTTGATCGCGTGAAGAGCCTGCTCGCTGCTAAAGCCATCGCGCCAGAACAGGCCGAGAGCCGTGAGTCCATGAACTTGCAGGCGCAGGCCGGATTGGATGCCGCGCTGGCCGCCGCGCATAGCGCGGAGATCGAATTCGAGCACAGCACGGTCAAAGCGCCGATCAGTGGCCGCATCAGTCGCGCGATCACCACGCCGGGCAACTATGTGACCGCCGGTGTCACGCTGCTGACGAGCATCGTCACCGTGGCCCCCGTTTATGTGTATGCCGACATTGATGAGAACAGTCTGCTGAAGCTGCAGGCGCTGCGTCGCGACAAGAAGACCTTCACCAACGGTGACGGCCGCGTGCCGGTGGAGTTGCAGCTTTCCAATGAGACGGACTTCCCGCACCATGGCCACATCGAGTCCTTCGACAATCGTCTCGACGCCGGGACCGGCAGCATGGTGCTCCGCGCCGAGTTCGCGAACAGCGATAGCGTGCTCACGCCCGGCTTGTTTGCGCGCATTCGCCTGCCGATGACGGCCAAATACCCTGCGCTGCTCGTGGATGAAAAAAGCATCCTCACCGATCAGGCGAACAAGTATGTGCTTGGCGTGGATGAATCCAAGACACCTGCGGTCTCCGTTTACAAAGCCGTGGTGATCGGCCCGAGCATTGATGGCAAACGCGTCATCCGCAGCGGCTTGCATGCCGGCGACAAAATCATCATCAACGGCCAGGGCCGCTTGCCGATGCCGGGGATGCCGGTCGCGCCGGTAGAGGCCGATGCGCCGAAACAAGCCGCTGTGTCCGGCGCGAAATGACGAAACCAGAATGGCGAATGACGAAGCAAGTCACCGGCCATCCGTCATTCATTCGTCATTTGCCCGCCCCGCTTCACCCCAAGCCCCGCACCCATGAATTTTTCCCGTTTCTTTATCACTCGCCCCATTTTCGCGGGCGTGCTGTCGCTGCTGATCTTCATCCTCGGCACCATCTCGTTGTTTCAGTTGCCGATTTCGGAGTAT
>JBDNIB010000154.1:0-6659 GCA_041688535.1 Prosthecobacter sp. | reverse complement strand
TGACGGCGGGATTTCATCTCGCCGTTGGTCAGTACGGTGCCGATCACGCGCCGGTCGGTCACGTCGGTGGCTTTGATCTGAATCATGCCGCCGTCCACCATGATGGTGTCGCCAGCTTTCAAATCCTTGCCAAGTTCCGGGTAGTTGACGCCGACGGTATACTGCGTGGAAGCAGTGACATCGGGTTTGCAGCGGAGCTCGACCGTGTCGCCGACCTGGAGCTGCCAGGGCTGCTCGACATCGCCGGTGCGGATGCTGGGGCCGGTGAGATCCATGAGCACGGCGATCTCGCGGTGAGCGTGGCCGGCGGCATCACGAATGCGTGCATACACCATGCGCACCCAGTCGTGGGAGGCGTGGCTCATGTTCAGGCGGATGATGTCAGCGCCCTTGGCGATGAGCATGGCGATGGCTTCGGGACTTTCCGTGGCGGGGCCGAGGGTGCAGAGAATCTTGGTTTTGCGCATAACAGGCATTTAGGAAGGAAATGGCGGGCTAGAGCGCGGGTGCAAGGCGTGAATGATTAATGACGAAAGCAGAATAAGCGGCTTGCTATCCCAAGGAGCGAATCAAAAACTGAACAAAGCACGGTAATTGGAGGCGATGATGGCCTGCATCTGCGCCACGGGCAGGCGGTGACCTTGCGCGAGCAGTTCGTAGCTCACCGTGAGGTTGGCGGGATGATTCAGGGCGTTTCCATCCACCGATTGGAGCGGATGCGGGTTCAGTTCATCCGGCGGCCACATGTCCGGCGCATCCGTCTCCGCCAAGAGGCGGTCGAGCGGTACGGCCTGGAAGACGGCGAGCTGGGCGGCCTTGCGCGGATGACCAAAGTAGGGCGAGAGGGAAAAGCGGGCACCCAGTTTGACGAATGCGGGGATCATCTCCGCCGGACCGCCATAGGAATGCAGTAGGAAACCACGGCGGGGCAGGGGGCATGCGCGCAGTGTCTCCTCCAGCAAGCCCCAAGCGCGCAGGCAATGAATGGTGGCAGGGCGGTCGAATTCGACGGCCAGGGCGAGCTGGGTGCTGAGACACGCGAGCTGCGCGTCGATGTCAGGATTCTCGATCCAGCGATCCAGGCCGATCTCGCCCACGACGGCACGCGGGTGCGCCGCGAGGTGATCCCGCAGGCCTAGCAGCCAGTCAGGGCCACGCTCTTTCACATACCATGGGTGCAGGCCGAAAGCGGGCCGCATCCAGGCATGATCGCGGCCCAGTACGGCGACTTGCGGCCAGTCTTCTTCGCAGGAGCCGTTCACGATCATCTCCGCGAGACCGGTCTGCGGCAGCATGGCGATGATTTGCTCCCGCCATGGGTCAAGGCGCTCGTCCTGGAGGTGGTTGTGGGCGTCGTAGAGCATATGGGAGGTGGAGTGGCGGTGTATTGGAGCAGCGGAATGATGATTGGGAAGCCCCTACTCAATTACTCCAATGATCCTCTTTGCGCTCCCATGGGCAGAAAACAGCCCGCGCACGACTCATGGCATGCGCGGGCTGGCAAACTTGCGCGAATCTATTGTTGCCAACGATGCGCAGCATGGTGGAGCCTTTGCGAAAAACACGCAGAGATGCGGTTGCGTCTCTTGGCCATCCATACGCATATGCATAAAGAGTGGAGGGCTTTCCAGAATGGAACTGAATTAACGTCATGAAGGCCAAAAAGAGTGTCTGGTCTGGTTTGCATTGAGCCATCCATGCGGGCGTTCAAACCATGCCAAACCTAGTCCGCAGCGAGCTAATCCCCGAGTTCATCGACACGCGACTGCCGGATCGCACCCGCCTGCGCTGTTGTTTCGACGCGCCGCTCATGTCCGGCGATGTCGGGCAGCTCCTGCTGGCGCGTCATGCGGCGCAGTGCGGTGACATTGAGCACCTCGCCCAGGCACTCGAGCCGGGTTGCCCTGGTGCAGGCTCCTTCATCTGTTCGAGTTCAAGCTTGTCCTGGCATGTGGATGACTTGCTCTGCGCCGACCTCAAAGGGCCAAGATGAGGAACCGGTCTCTCCCTCATGCTCTCAGGCGGGCTGGCCGTCACCAGCTCGCCTGAGTTCCAAGCTGCATTACTTTCGTTGCAGCCCGAAATCAGGACGCCTCCAACATACAAGATGAGAAAACCGCAGAGCAAGCCATTGCAAAGCTCCGCTCTGCGGTTTTGCGTTGGATGTAAGCAGCGCTGCCTTAGCCGAGATCCGCGATGCGCACGGGCTTGCCGCCCTGCTCGGCGCTCTTGTCGGAGGCGAAGATGACTTCGAAGCTCTTGAGGGATTCGGTGAAGCTGGTGAGCGGCATGTCTTTGCCTTCATCTAGGGCATCAAAGAAGGCCTGGAACTGGCTCTGGTAAGGGTGGTCGCTCACGTCGCCGGAGTCGAGCATCTTCATGGAGAGCTTGCTCCACGCACCTTTGTCGGTGTGGAGCTTCATGGAGTGGAATTTGTCATCCAGCAGACTGCCCTGGCTGCCGCAAAGATGGGTGTGGAAGTAGTAGGGCTGTAGGCAGTCCACCACGGCGGCAGACTTGCCGACGGCACCGTTTTTGAAATGGATGAGGGTGACGCTGGTGGTGTCGTACTCGTAGGGCTTGAAGATCTCGCTCTGGCTCTTGGTGGAGAAGCTGGTGACGCTCTCGACTTCGGTGCCCATCATCATGAGCAAGGCGTCGAGGGCGTGGCAGCCGGCGGTGAGGAGGGCGCTGCCGCCGTTTTTCTTGCCGGTGTTCCAGCGGAACTGGCCGTACCACGGGCCGATGCCGTGAAAGTAGTCCACCTCGCCGTAATGGAGGCTGCCGAGCAGGCCTTCATCAATGAGCGCCTTGGTGACCTGGAACTGGTTCGAGAAGCGGCATTCGAAGCAGACGCAGCCCTTCACGCCGTTGGCCTTGGCGGCGGCGGCGATCTCACGCACTTCCTGGAGCGAATTGGCCATCGGTTTTTCCAGGATGATGTGCTTCTTCGCATTGGCGGCGGCCACAGCCTGGTCGCGGTGCTGGCTGGGGTAGCTGGAGATGTCCACGACATGGATGTCGGGATTGGCGAGCATCTCGTCGAGGTTTTGGTAGCTCTTGATCGGCGTGCCGTGCTTGGCGCTGAGCTCGGCGTCGTCGAGCGGGCGGGAGGAGTAGATCGCGGTGACCTGGCCCTGCGTGGTTTTGTTGATGGCTTCAATGTGGGCGCTGGCGGCCCAGCCGTAACCGATGATTCCGACGTTGTATTTCTTCATGATGGTAAGGTTGGAGGTCTCCGAATAGGGAGACAAAACAGACCTTTTCAATACCCCATTCGGCGGCGGCTCTTTCGTGTCATTGCCGGTGCCGTGAAATTTGACGGCAAAACCCGGAAACAATGAAGCCGCCGGGCTTGCACCGGGCGGCTTCACAGAAGGTGTTGAAGGGGCTGTCTTATTCGGCTGCTTCGGCCGGAGCCTCGTCGCCAGCGGCGGAGACCGCCAGCTTGACGGTGGCGGTGACTTCGTGGCCGAGCTTGACGACGATTTCGAAGTTGCCGGTGGTCTTGATCGGCTTTTCCAGCACGATCATGTGGCGGTCGATCTCCAGCTTGGTCTCGTCGGTGATCGCCTTGGCGATGTCGATGGTGGTGATGGAACCGAAGGCCTTGCCGCCCTGACCGGTGGCCAGCGTGAGCTTGAGGCGCAGCTTCTTGAGCTTGGCTGCCAGCTTGTCGGCTTCGGCGACTTCCTTGGACTCACGCTCAGCGCGGACGGCTTTGAGACGCTCGGTGTAGCGCAGGTTGGCCTTGGTGGACTCGTAAGCCTTGCCTTGTGGAATCAGGAAGTTGCGGGCAAAGCCGCGCTTCACGCTGACGACATCAGCCTCGGCTCCGAGACCTTTGATTTTTTCTTTGAGAATGACTTGGGTGTTTGGCATGGCTAGATTCCTCTGGGGAAAGGGGCCGCGATACTACCCGCCTCTTTCCCCCTGTCAAAGGCGGAATCAGGGTTCTTTCAGGGCCGCATCTCAGATGCCCATGTTCGCCAGCGTCGTCGCCAGCCGGTTCATGAATCCCGTCGCTTCCGGGTGCGCGGCCTCAAGTTCCGCCACGGAAGACAGCCACTGGCCGTGGGTGCCCTCCGGCTCCTCCGTGGCAGTGTCCGCGTCCGTCTGTGCCTGTGCCTGTGCCTGTGCCTGTGCCAGCAGCTCGAGCAGCTTAATTTTCGCTGCCTCAGGCAGGTCGCTCGCGTCTTCCACCATTGCCTTGAGCTGCTGCAGTTGTTCCGTGTTCATGAGTTTCACTCTGTCATGACATCACCGTGCCGACAAGGTTTTTACAGCGCTGTCGTGTTGGAGATGGAACGACGTGGAGCTTGCGGGAAGGAGGTGGGTGGTGATACTCGGAGGCATGAGCCGTTATTCTTTGCGTTTCCTTCTGGGAGTCCTGTCCGTGTTGTCGTCAAACCTGTTGCAGGGGGCGGAGCCGCCGCCGCTACCGAAGGCGGTGACGAGTTTTGGGGCGGCGGTGTGTGAGGGGACCATCTATGTCTATGGCGGGCATGCGGGGAAGGCGCATGAGTATTCCACGGAGACGGTGAGCGGGGCGCTGTGGCGGATGTCGCTGAGCAAGCAGAACGCGTGGGGGGTGCTGCCGGGCGATGTGCCGGTGCAGAGTCCGGGGATCGTGGCATGGCAGGACAAACTGACCCTCGTGGGCGGGATGCAGCCGCAGAATGCGCCGGGGGCGGAGCAGAAACTGATGTCACTGGATCATGCGGCGATGTTTGATCCGCAGACGAAGACGTGGAGCAAACTGCCGTCGCTGCCGGAGCCGCGCTCAAGCCATGAGCTGGCAGTGATCGGCGATCAACTCTACGCGGTGGGCGGTTGGCCACTGAAGGTGGGCACGGCGAAGCCGGCTCCCGATGCGCCAAAGGAGAAGAAGTGGCACGACACGATGGTGGTGCTGGATTTGACCAAGCCGGAGGCGGGATGGCAGACGCTGCCGCAACCGTGGACACGCCGCGCCTTGGCGGCGGTGGTGTTTGCCGGAAAGCTCTGGTGCATCGGTGGGATGACAGAGGACAACGAACTCTCCTCGGTGGTGAACATCTATGACCCGATGACGCAGCAGTGGAGCAGCGCACCGCCAGTGGGCGAGAAGGATCGGGCGATGGCCTTTGGCTGCGCAGCCTGCGTGGCGGGCGGCAATCTCTATGTGAGCCCGGAGGGCGGGAAGGTGTATCGCATCGGTGCGGACGCGAAGGTATGGAGCGAGTGCGGGAAGCTGGCGAAGTCGCGCTATTTTCATCAACTGATCGCGCTGGATGACACGCACCTCATGGCGATCGGTGGCACCAGCGGCGGCAAGCCGATGGCTGACGTGGAGATCGTGACGGTGGAACCCGCCCCTTAAACGCGCATGAATTCTCCGCTGCATCTCCTGACATGGGCCTTGTTCCTCGGCGTGATGAGCGCTCAGGCGGCGACAGACGAGGACTGGCCGCAATTTCACGGTCCAACGCGCAACAACACGACAACCGAAACCGGTTGGCGCAAGGATTGGCCGAAGGAGGGGCTGCCGGTGGCGTGGCGTGCGCAAGTGGGCGCGGGCATGGCGTCATTCGCAGTGGTGGACGGGCACGTTTTCACGGCAGGCAACGACGGCGAGAATCAGGACACGATCTGGTGCCACGATCTTTCGACCGGCAAGGTGCTGTGGCGGCATGATTACCCGTGTAAAAGCGCGGCGCACCAGATGCCCATCGTGCCCGGCGGTCCGAGTACGACACCGTGTGTAGGCGAAGGGCGCGTCTTCACCGTGAGCCGCGAGGGCGATGTGTTTTGCCTGGAGTCTGCGACGGGAAAAGTACTGTGGCAGAAGAGCCTGCTGCGCGATTTCAACGGCAAGCGACCGGTCTATGGTTACGCGGGCAGCCCGCTGCTGTGGCAGGGGAAGTTGTTTCTCGATGTCGGCGGTGATGAGGGATCGACCGTGTGCCTGAACGTGAGCAACGGCGACACGCTGTGGGCGAAGGGCAGCGGTGAAGCGGGCTACGCGACGCCGGTGATGACGATACTCGGCGGGCAGGAGCGGCTGGTAATGTTCAAGGGCCGCGAACTCGTGGTGCTCAATCCGCAGGACGGTAGCGAGATCGCAAGCTACGCGACGACAACGAACGACTTCTGCAACTGCGCCACCCCGATGATCGGCAGTGACGGCACGATCTTCATCTCCCACACCGGCAACGACGGCTCCACTGGGCTGCGCTTTGACGGCAGCACACTCGCCGCAGTGTGGAATGTACTCGACCTCGGCCTGCTGTACAATTCCGGCGTGCCCTGGGGCAAGAACGCGCTGATGGTCTTCAACGATTCGAAGCGCGGGGTGAATGACCTGCGCTGCCTCGATTTGACGACGGGCAAGGCGTTGTGGGAATCCGCCGAGGTGAACAAAGGTACGGCGATCTTCAGCGACGAGCATCTCATCGTGCTGAGCACGGCGGGTGAACTGCAACTCTGCCAGCCCTCGGACAGCGGCATCCAGGTGCTCGCGCGGATGCCGGTGCTCGAAGGGAAATGCTGGGTGCTGCCGGTACTGTCACGGCAACGCTTGCTGTGCCGCAGCAATGCGGGCGAGGTGGTGTGTGTGAAAATGACGAATGACGAATGACGAATGACGAATGACGAATGACGAATGACGAATGACGAAT
>JBDNIB010000153.1:0-3866 GCA_041688535.1 Prosthecobacter sp. | reverse complement strand
GCTCAGGCTGTTGCGCACCGCTCCGGCTTCCTGAACTTCGCCCCCGGCTTGCGCCGCCACCGCGAGGCGTTCCTCGGCCAGCAGCGAAGCGGCCAGCAACAATGCGGCGATCTCTTGCTGCGCGGTCTCGGGGGTGTTGCTTTGCAGCAACTCGCCTGCGGCCACCTGGAGTTTGAGTTCGCGGTAAAACACTTCTTGCTCCCAGCGCCGCGCGTAGAGTGCGAGCAGTTCTTTGGCGCTGGCTTGCGCCACGCTCAGGCTGGTCCACAGCCGCACCTCGACCGACTGCTTGCCCGCACGGTTCCACACGCGTCCGCGCACGTCGCGCACGCTGAGTGTTTTGAGCACGCGGCGTTTTGTGATTTTGTCGCGCAACGCCACCTCCACCAGCGCGGAGACGTCGGCGAGTGTCTCGGTGATCTTCACCGCGAGCTTGCTGCGCACGCGCGTGAGAAAGTGCTGCCCTTTGACCTGCTGGCAATGGCTTTGCAACTGCTCGAGCATCGGCCCCTGGCCATAGAGCCGGTCGAGGATCACGAGGCTCTGTTCGGGGAGCGCCGCGAGCAGTGGCACGCTGAGCATATGCTCGCTCTGCGCGTCGATGCCCAGCGTGGCGTGCAGCGGTGCATGAGTGCCCAACTCCACCAGCGCGCTCATGTTGATCATGGCAAAGGCAGCGCTGCCACGGCGGGTTTTAGCCTTGGTGATGCGCGCCAGATGCTGCGGCGTGTTGCACACGCTCCAGCGCGTGCCGTCGATGCCGAGGAGGCGCAGCCCGGCAAAGAAACACCCCGGATGCAACTGCGGATCGGCCAGCGGGCGCAGCGCCTCGCGCATGTCGCGAAGGAAGATGTCCGCGCCGAGGCGCGTGCGGCGTTGGCTGAGGGCCGAGTCACTGAGCTGCAGGCCGAAACAGTGGCGCACACATTGGGAGAAGCATCCGGCAAAAGGCAGCGCATGAGCCACCATGGCGACGATGATTTGCCAGTGCTGGATCTTGCGCCGCGGACCTTGATGTGAGTGCTGATCAACCTGCTCAAGGCCCTGCCGATCCCAACGCAACAACTCAATGATACGACTGACAAGATCGTGCGACGAATGCGGTGCAACTGAAGGCTCAATGACTGGCTCGGATGCGGAGTGCATCCGTTGTCAGTTAACCATAAAAATGAAAAGTACAGTAATTATAGCTTAACGGCATTGCGCTTAACCCAAACACACCGCCACCATGAACACCCAACACTGGATCAGCCACTTCGAGGCCAGCTCCGGCTCAGCAGCCAAGCCGCCAGCGCGCGGCTGCGGCGGATTCTTGGCAGCCAGCAGCGCCGCCGTTGTGGGTACTGTCGGCATACCAAATCACCCCTCAAAAACCCCATGAGCGCCGCCACGGCTCCCGGGAGCGCCGCGCCACCATGCCCAGGATTCCTGCCGCCAACCCTGGGAATACCGCCACCGCCCCCGACCGTACCGCCACAGCTCACGGGAGCGCCGCCGACTTGAAACGGCAAATCCCCAGCCAACCCAGGAATCTGGCCGGATTCCATGGAATCTACCGAAAATCCCGGGACTGACGCCCAGAAACCTGTGATTGCCCGCGCCATGGGTACAGCCCAAAAACGTGACATAATGCCCGGCATCTTCCCCACGATTTCCCCATAGAGGGACAGACACTTGGCTCTTCCCGGACGCTCTTCCCGGCAAAATTCAAACATGGTTTGTATAAAAAATCCGACCCGCTACGCGGGGAACGGTAAAAAGAAAAAGGGTAAGAGCCTAGCCGCCAGCCACCACCAGAACACAACGAAACCCGCTGACACCATCGCGGCTCAAGGGATGACCGAGGTTGCGATACGACGAACGCAGAAACACGCGACCATCGCTGAGCCACGAAGCACCGCGCAGCACCCGGCGACTTTGATCAGAGTCATAAAAGTCTTCGCACCACTCCCAGACATTCCCGCCCAGGTCATGCAGACCCAAGGCATTGGCAGCGAAGCTGCCCACGGGCGCAGTAAGCTCAAAGGTGTCGGATGCCAGAGTCGGGCCATAATTGCCGGCACCGCGTGGTGGCGTTTCGGCAGTGCCCCAGGGGTAGCCCGCTACCTTGCCATCCTTGCTGGCGGGTGATGCTGACGCATCCTCTTGTCCGCCAATGCCCACGGCGCAGCTCCATTCATGGTCGCTGGGCAGTCGGTAGCTGGCGGTGGTGGCAATTTTCCCGGCAGCACGATCTGTCGCCGTCAGCCAGGCGCAAAATGCCTGCGCATCCTCCCAACTCACATTGACCACTGGATGCTCGCCGGTCTGCGTGAAACCTGGGGCTGCGGGTGTCACTCCCTTGGCGCGGGCATAGGCCGCGTAGTCCTGCACCCGCGTCTCCCACACACTGAACAGCACCTTCTGCCCAGCCGTCGGCCCGCCGGTGATGGGCACTGGCACGTGCTTCATGCCCAGGCTATTCGCGAAGGGAATGTTTTTGGAAACTTCTGCTAATGAAGTTGCAGCCAGAGCTGGAGCCGTCGAAGTGACAGGGCTGCTAAGTGCCAATTTGTCAGCTTTGTTACTGTCCTTTGCTATCGAGGATTCGAGCGCCTTGCGGTAGTTCACCACTGCATCACCGATCGCGGCGGAAACCTGGGTGCGATAATTTTCTGAGGCGACTATCTGGCATTCCTGACTGTTGGTGACAAATCCGCCCTTGAAGAGAATGCCGGGGCGTGCGCAGTCACTCAGTAGGGACAGCAGCGTGCGCTTGATGCCGCGGTCGACGAACTTAAAGCGGCTGATCACACTGCCATGAACGGCTGCTGCGAGGGCGATGTTGGCCGAATCCTGACGGTTGCCTGTAACACCGTCAAGATTGTAGTCACCACTTTGCGTATCCGAGGCGGACTGCGGTGTGAGGGCATAGGTTTCGATGCCAGTCATGTCGCTGGGCCCTGAATTGAAGTGAAGACTGATAAAAATGCTTTTTGGGGTGTTATTTGCCATTTTCACTCGGTCTTTTTCAGAGACAGATGTGTCTGCTTCTCTCGTCATTATCACCTTGAATCCCCGCTGTTTGAGTGCTGTGCGCACCTCCAACGCCATTTTCAGGGCCAAGTCCTTTTCAATGCCATGAATGCCTTGTGCACCGAGATCATCGCCGCCATGACTTGGATCGATGATGACCGTGTCGAAATATTCCGCATTTTGGATGTGGCTAGGATAGAGCACCGGATCGATGAGTTTCGAAACGTCCAATCGTGAAAACAGCACCGAGTCATTGTAGCTCACGACCGGGAAGCTGAGCACAAATTTGATGTTGTTAATCAGCAAGTCCTTCGAACCGACCTGCGCCTTGAGCATCATCTTGGAAGACCCCAGCCAGAACTGATCATCCTCAACGCGAAAGGTGGTGAAACCGTACACAGCATTGTAAAAGTTGCGGATGCTTTCGGCCTTCAAGTAATCGCGACCACCGAATCTTACGATTTCCCATCCGTCATTTTTCGGCGTTACCGTGACCCCGTCTGCTTGGTCACCCTTCGTCCCCGCAGTTTCGGCCATCTCCTCGCGCATGCGGCGGAGCTCTTCGAGACGGGAGTTGGTGGCGTTGTTTTGACTGACAGGAGTCATGTTAACGCTGCCGTCTGGTGCAGCGGCTTTGGCAGTCAAAGTATTCTGCGGTTGCACAACCATTGGCTCAGCCACATCTGCCATCAACTCAGTCGCTGTGAGGTCGGCTTGAATGACAGCGACAGACTGGGGCGGCAGCTCGGTGCGCGAGCCCAGCAAGCGGATCAAACGCGGCAACTGCCAGCCAGCGACGAGTATCAGAGTCGCCAGCACGCCATACACCCACAGGTCGTGAAGATTCTTTC
>JBDNIB010000152.1:0-1265 GCA_041688535.1 Prosthecobacter sp. | reverse complement strand
CTCTGGCGAGTGCAAAAGGTCACGCATCGTCTCGATGAATTGAACAAGCCAGGAGG
Source organism: Prosthecobacter sp. (assembly GCA_041688535.1). GTDB lineage: Bacteria > Verrucomicrobiota > Verrucomicrobiia > Verrucomicrobiales > Verrucomicrobiaceae > Prosthecobacter. Next base: position 1,209 of record JBDNIB010000152.1, on the reverse strand, counting down.
ATCGGGGGAGGGAGGTATCTGCATTCGGAAGACAAAGCGAACCTTGAAGAGATTTATTTCATGAACCTTAACTAAATGGCAGTGAGGCCACGCCCACCCCGGACCAGTTCGGTTGATCAATCACACGCAGTCCATCAGTATCGCCGTGGGGCATGAAGAGGCGGACGGTGTAGGCGAGTTTGTTGCAGCGTTCGGGAGGCATAGAGCTAGGAGAACGCGGTTCGGAATGAAACGGACAGCACAACGCATTCCACGGAAGGCAGATGAATCCACCCTTCTGTGCGTGCTCAGGCCTGACTCATTTCGAGGGCTTCTTGAGCCATTTTATACTCGTTCATTCGCAGGCCGGAACGGTTGGCATCAAGCATGGATTCCACGATCACAGGCGTCATTCTCACTGCCCGGCCAAGAACTTGGCGGTAATCCATCACGGCTCCCCGCGACATGGGTTGATGGCGGCACATCGAATCCAGTTCACTGATGTGAACTTCTCCAATGCGATCCGAGAAACGGCGCACGATGTCCCACAGCAGCATCAGGGTTGTGTCCAGTTGCCGGGCCTGGGCGACATCCAGGCAGAGTCGCGCTTTGGGCAGTTGTTTAAACAGATCTCTCAATTCAGCCGAAGTCCGCCCAAGCGCTTTACGACGATCCATGTTCTCGATCAGCAATTGTTCACCAAAGCTCGACCAACGACTTGGCGTATAAATCACGTCAGGGTGAACAATGATATTCCAACCACGCTTGCGCACGGGTTGCAGCAGCTCGATCACATGTTCCTCTTTGTCCTTTTCAAAAGAACTGGGCGCATGGAAAGACACATATTTGAAACTTTCCAGCGGCAGATCATTCAGGCTCTTCACCAGTGGCGGCAATTCATCGAAGCGCAGGGCGGACAATTCGACGGTATGAATGCCGTTGGCCACCATCCATGCGACGGCTTGACGAAAGTCCCTGCGCTCAAGCGCGCCCGTGGAAAATCCCACTTGGTGACTGCTTTCGTTAAAACGCGACATATTCGAGGCTCAGGTCGGCGATAGGATCTGTATTCTTCTCGCGATTGAAGAATAGACGCCACCGCAAAAAGTCATTTGGCGATTTGCGGAGTTAGGCGAGGTGGGCTTGGCCCTTGGCGGGGAGGCTATGGATGTTGGCGGTGGCCCGGATTGTTCGGTGGATGCTGCACAGCACCACCTGGGTCAGTGCCCG
>JBDNIB010000151.1:0-3086 GCA_041688535.1 Prosthecobacter sp. | reverse complement strand
CACCGCCAAAGAAAAACCGCAGGAAGCTGAAGTGCTCGCACTCGGCATCGGCAAAGACGACGAAGGCAAGGACGTGACCACCCTCTTCACTGTGAAGAAGGGCGACAAAGTCCTCATCTCCAAATACGGCGGCACGGAAGTGAAGCTCGACGGCGACGACGTCCTCATCATCAATGAAACCGACATCCTCGGCATCATTGGCTAATCCAACCCAACCCCAACCCTCATTCAACTGATCAAAATTTATGGCTAAACAACTACACTTTGACGAAAATGCACGTCACGCGCTCCTGCGCGGCGTCACCAAGCTGGCTCGCGCCGTGAAGGCCACCCTCGGCCCATCCGGACGCAACGTCATCCTGGAAAAGAAATTCGGCTCCCCTACGATCACCAAGGACGGTGTCACCGTGGCCAAGGAAATCGAACTGCCTTGCCCTTATGAAAACATGGGCGCCCAGCTCATCAAGGAAGTCTCCTCCAAGACCTCCGACATCGCTGGTGACGGCACCACGACCGCTACGGTCCTGGCCGAGGCGATCTACGCTGAAGGTCTCCGCAACGTGACCGCCGGCGCCAACCCGATCTCGCTTCAGCGCGGCATCATGAAGGCCACTGCGGCCATCGTCGCCAAGCTCGCGGAGATCTCCACCCCCGTGAAGGACAGCAAGGAAGTGGCCCAGGTCGCAACCGTGTCCGCCAACTGGGACACCGACATCGGCAACATCATCGCCGAAGCCATGGACAAAGTGGGCAAGGAAGGCACCATCACCGTCGAAGAAGCCAAATCCATCGAAACGACTCTCGAAGTCGTCGAAGGTATGCAGTTCGACAAGGGCTACCTCTCCCCTTACTTCGTCACCAATCCGGAGACGATGGAGTGCAACCTTGAAGGTGCCTACATCCTCATCAACGAGAAGAAAGTCAGCAATCTCAAGGACATGCTGCCTCTGCTTGAGAAGGTCGCTCGCTCCGGCAAGCCCCTCCTCATCATCGCTGAAGACGTCGAAGGTGAAGCCCTTGCCACCCTCGTGGTGAACAAGCTGCGCGGCACCCTCAACATCGTGGCGGTCAAGGCTCCTGGCTTCGGCGACCGCCGCAAGGCCATGCTCGAAGACATCGCCATCCTCACCGGCGGCCGCTGCATCACCGAAGACCTCGGCATCAAGCTTGAGAACATCGAGCTGACCGACCTCGGCCAGGCCAAGCGCATCACCATCGGCAAGGAAACCACGGTCATCGTCGAAGGCGAAGGCGGCAGCGACGCCATCCAGGGCCGCGTGTCCCAGATCAAGAACCAGATCGCCGACACGACCAGCGACTACGACCGTGAGAAGCTCCAGGAGCGTCTCGCCAAGCTCGCCGGCGGTGTCGCCGTCATCAACGTCGGTGCTGCCACTGAGACCGAGATGAAGGAAAAGAAGGCCCGCGTTGAAGACGCCCTGCACGCCACCCGTGCGGCCGTCGAAGAAGGCATCGTTCCTGGGGGCGGCGTCGCCCTCATCCGCGCCCAGGCCGCCATCGGCGACCTTGGTCTCGTCGGAGACGAAAAGACTGGCGCTGAAATCGTCGCTCGTGCGATCGAAGCTCCCCTCCGTCAGCTTGCAGCCAATGCAGGCGTCGAAGGCGCTCTCATCGTTGCCGAAGTCAAGAAGGGCAAAGGCAACCACGGCTACAACGTCGCCACCGCCACGTATGAAGACCTCGTCAAGGCTGGTGTCGTTGATCCAACCAAGGTGACCCGCAGCGCTCTCCAGAACGCCGCGTCGATCTCCGGTCTCCTCCTCACCACGGAGTGCCTCATCGCCGACATCCCGAAGGAAGAAGCGTCTGACTCTGGTCACGCCCACGACCACGGCGGCATGATGTAATTTTTGACCGAGGCGAGACCCAACCCTCGCCACGATTCAAAACCCAAAACCCCCACGCGGCCCGGAAGCAATTCCGGGCCGTTTCTTTTGTACTCGTGTAACACCCGTTCCAGACTAATTTCTCGCCACCTCACACCCCACTCTATGAACCTCCAGCACGCCCTCCGCTCTACCGCCGTCCTCGCTGTCGCCTTGGCCCTTGCCAGTTGTGCCTCCAGGACTCCAAACGCCATCTACCTCGCGCCGCTCGCCGTGACGATCGTTCAAGGAGACCAGGTTAATACCACGGTGACCACCATGGACGGCAGGATGCCCGAAGCGGAGTGCAAGATGCTCGCCAGCAGGATCACCGACAAAGTGCGGACTCTCGCCCCGCTTGGCGCAGGGGCTTTCCGCAGCTATGAGCTGGCGGTCAACATCACGCGTTACGCCCGTGGGAATGGACTTGTCCGCACCCTGGTCATCGGCACGGGTCAAATCCACCTGGACGGCGTCGTGACGGTTTATCAGATGCCGAAACGGGTCAAAGTCGGCGAGTTCATCCTCAACAAAGCCTACGCCATGGGCGGTCTCTATGGAGTGTCGGTGAACATGAACACCATTTCTAACACCTACGCCCAGGCGGTAGCAGAAACCGTCTGCCGCTTGAAGTAGCCAGCGTTACGGATCAATTGCCGTCAAAATCACTGCCACCGCAGCGTTCTCATCGCCCTATGATCCGCTTTGTCCTCTCCGTTCTGGCGTTGTCCGTCGCCGCCTTGTCCTCCGAAGCTTTAGCGAAGGATGGGAAGCCCAATCTCATCTTCATCCTCAGCGACGACCTCGCGCAGGGAGACGTGGGCTGCTACGGTCAGAAGCTCATTCAGACACCGATGCTCGACCGCATGGCCAAAGAAGGCACGCGCTACATGCAGGCCTACTGCGGCACCAGTGTCTGTGCGCCATCACGCTCGTCCTTGATGACCGGATTGCACTCCGGCCATTGCCCGATCCGGGCGAACCGCGCAATCTGTAAGGAAGGACAGAAGCCGCTGCCTGCGGGCACGATCACTGTGGCGCGGATCCTGCATGATGCCGGTTACCTCTACTCTGTCATTTGATTTAAATTTCTTCATCAGGCCATAGTGGTGGGCGGTCGGCGCGGGTTTTTCGCCGGCGCTGCACTTGATCACGCTCGCGCTTTTTAATGCGGCTTTCCAGCATCGCTCGTACTTCTCT
>JBDNIB010000150.1:0-4171 GCA_041688535.1 Prosthecobacter sp. | reverse complement strand
GCGCTTGGCGACAGTCTGCGCGCGCTATCAGCCTTCTACGCAGGCGGAGATTCAACTTCGACGCCAAGTGCCGTCGCGAATCCTTCGAACCCGTCGATCTCTTCCACGCCCACATCGGCGGTATGGATGCCTTTGCTCGCGGCCTCAAGATCGCGCATGCGATGATTGAAGACGGCCGCATTGATGCCTTCATCAAGCAGCGCTACAGCACCTATGACAGCGGCATCGGCGCGAAGATCGAGAAGGGCGAGGTCGGTTTCGCCGAACTCGAAGCCCACGTCCTCGCCAACGGCGAACCGCTCCTCGGCAGCGGCCGTCAGGAGATGATGGAGAATCTCGTGAACGAGTATCTTTAACCGTGATGCGGGCGCTGCTGCCCGCAGTGTCATTCCAAAGCGCGGGGCGGTCGGCAACGTCCGCCCCGTGTTGTTTTGGAGGGGCAGGCAGCCGGTGAAAATTCACCGTTGTGCATGGTGGTTTCCCCGGAGCGCGGGCCTCCGAGTCCGCAGCATGTCGCAGGTGCAAAGCGGGAAGCCAACATCTCGCTCGTGCCGCCAGCAGGGTGATCTCGGTGTGGCGAAGGCGTTAGGTTCAAGCGGAGTCCACCGTGTTGGCGGAGTGCTGCGGACTCGGAGGTCCACGCTCCAAAGACGTCTCCGGCGAGTGCCTAATTTCAGGCGGCATGGACGGTTCAATAGGGGTGAAATGAGCCGTTTGGAGGCACTGATCGGACGTTTAGCGGTCAGATTGATCCAATTAAGGGAGCGGGTAATCCGTTTAACCAACTAAATAAACCGTTTAACGGGAGGGTTAAACCGTTAATTTAGCACGATAAACTGTTAAGATGCTTGGTTCATTGGTTTATCGCGGCGGTTAAACAGATTAACGTCGTCGGTAAACAGTTTATCCAGGTGGTAAAACGGATTAACTGGCAGGGTAATTGGTTTATCTCTCCCGTTAATCGGCTTAACCAGTCGGGTAAATGGCTCATTCCGGTCGATAAAGGGGCTGAAACTCGGGGAAAGGGCGTGGAAAGCGCCATTAAGCCGTTGGGGCGGGAACGGATTCGGCGGGAGTGGCTGGGGAATCGGTGCTGGCAGGCGGGGTTTCCGCCGGAGCGGGGCGGGGAACGGTGCAGCGGTAGAGACTGCCGTTCCGGCCCGTCCGCGCTTCGGTTATGACGACCTTTCCCTGCCGGATCTGGCGGTTGAGAAAGGTCTTCACCGCGCCGAAATCCGGGAAGTTCCGCGTCACTTTGTAAACCGCCCGCTTGAAGTCCTGCGGGGCAAAGCTGCCTTCTGGCATCTGCACCAGACAGTCCAGATAAATCTCCTCGGTTGATTTTCGCTTCTCCGCCGGGGCCAAGGGCTGGGCGGGTAGTGCAGGTGCGGGCGCAACGTTCGCCATCACAACCGCCGGGGTGGTCGCCAGCAGCGGCAGATGCTCCTCCAGCAGCGCCCGGACCTTCCGCACCATCTCAAGGTGCGCGACCAATTTGGCCTCCAGTCGAGCCAGAGCATCCGGGGATAAATCAGCAACTGTCATGCGAAAGGGTGATCCGTTTGCTAAATGGCGTCAAACGGAAGATTTCCACTGAGATGGGCCGAATGCAAAGGTCAGCAACGGGAGACAACTATCCCTGTCGTTCGATTTGTCTCCTAAGCTGAACGGCTTGCTCTTGTTCGCTGCACCGTCTTGATAGCTTGTCTTGGATTTCCGCCGACTAAATGAAGCGCCGTTTCGTAATCCCCGCCCAAGCTGACACGAGTGATTTCACTCAATCGAAAAGACTCCGGCTTTTCTTCCCAGGTGGCGTCCGGAGTGATCTCTAAGAGCGATACACGACCACGTTCAACACCGAGAACCCGGCCAATCCAGCACACGTCTGGATCAACCCGCTCTCGGTGAACCGTCACGAGTGGAAAATGACTGCCTGCCGAAACCAACAATTCCTCAATTGCGGCTACGCTGACGCGGGGCTTTGCGGGGATCCGCTCACGGCGTTTCCGCAGCGCGGACTCTGCGAAGCTAGCATAAGGATCCGAGCGCACGCTCTGAACATCTCCAATACGAAAGCACTCAAAGCCATCGAACCAGATGCAATCGCTCACGACCGCCAGAAGGAAAAACTTCGGACCAACATCAAGGACGTAACCACGCACCGGTGAATGCTTGAACCGCCTGTCAAAACGCACCAATTGCCTCTTGCGCATTGCGCTTGTGAGCTGGGATGACCGTGAAGTTGGCATTTTTAGTCTATCGGGGGTTATATCGACAGATCGGCTGTTTTGTCAGGAGCTTTATCTTCGATTGATTGGTTGCTTTACGACGGGCTTTTGAGTTCTGGTTTTTGTTTTACCCGCTTCTTGGTGGGCAATGCAACTTCATTGTGGGTTCCTGCTCCCATGGGAGGGTGAAACGCATGAGCGAATCATCGCTCTTCAGGAGGATTGAAGCCTGAAAGGCTTCCGTCTTACAGCCCAAGGATGAGCGAGTTTTGCGAGCGATTCCCTGGGTTTGTAGCGCAGCGCGCACCCGTGCAAACCCAGCGGGGCGCTGGAACGCACGGCCTGCCAGCAGCACCCCTCCCAGACGCTGCTGGCGACTCTGGCGCTCCGTCGCCATCCTGGGTTTGCTGCACCTTGTTGCGGCCGAACACCCAGGGAATCGCTCGTGCCTCGCTCATCCCTGGGCTTTATTCCTGAAGCCCTTCAGGCTTCCGCGGATCACCTGAATGGATACGATGAATCAGCCGCGAACTGAGTCGGCTCGGGAGTAACGCCTCATCAGCGTGGTGCTTCAACGTCATCCGCAGGGCGCAAATTACCGTGACATCGTGCTGCAAAGCGGCCTTGGAACTGCTAGCATGCGGGCATGAGCATGGATTCTTCGACAAAACCTCGCGTGGTGATCATTGGGGCCGGATTCGGCGGGCTGGCGGCGGCTAAGGCGCTGGGCGGGCAGCCGGTGCAGGTCACGGTGCTGGATCGGGAGAACCATCATTTGTTCCAGCCACTGCTTTATCAGGTGGCCACAGCGGGGCTATCACCCGCGAACATCGCGCAGCCGGTGCGCAGCATTCTGTGTCGGCATGAGAACATTGAGGTGCTGATGGCGGAGGTGCGCGGGTTTGATCTGGCGCAAAAACTGGTGCTGGCGGGTGAGCGCAGCCTCCCGTTTGATTATCTCATCGTCGCCACCGGGGCGCGGCATAGTTATTTCGGCCACCCGGAGTGGGAGGCGTTCGCGCCGGGGCTGAAGACGCTGGAAGACGCGCTGGAAATCCGCCGCAGGCTGCTGCTGGCATTTGAAAAAGCCGAGGCCACGACGGATGCGATCGAACGTGAGCGCTTGCTGACGTTTGTCATCGTGGGTGCCGGACCGACGGGCGTGGAGATGGCCGGGGCGATCACGGAAATCGCTCGCGAGACGATGCTGCGCGACTTCCGCCACATTGATCCGCGTGAGACGAAGGTGATTTTGCTGGATGCGGCGGAGCGGGTGCTGCCGGGGTTCGATCCTGAGCTGTCGGGCAAGGCGGAAGCGCAATTGCGCCATCTCGAAGTCAGTGTGCGTCTTGGCGTGAGCGTGCAGGACATCACGGCCGACGGGGTGCGCATCCCGGACGGGTTCATCCCTGCGCGCACGGTGATCTGGGCGGCGGGCAATGCAGCATCACCGCTGGTGAAGGCGCTGCCGGGTACTTGGGATCGGGGAGGACGCATTCAGATCAACGCAGAGCTGCAACTGCCGGACGCGCCGAACATTTATGTGATCGGTGACACGGCGCACTGTCTCGGTAAGGACAACAAGTCGCTGCCGGGTGTGTCGCCAGTGGCGATGCAGCAGGGAGTGCATGCGGCGCGTAATATTCTGGCGCAGATCGCGGACCGGCTGCCGCAGCCCTTCGCGTACTGGGACCGTGGCAGTATGGCGACGATCGGGCGGCATCGCGCGGTGGCAGATGTGAACTTCGCGAAGTTCAGCGGCCTGCTGGCCTGGCTGGCCTGGGTGTTTGTGCATCTCATTTTCCTCATGAGCTTTCGCAACCGCCTCTCGGTCTTCCTGATCTGGGTGTGGTCGTATTTCACCCGGGCGCAGGGGGCGCGGCTGATCACTGGGAAAAAATGACGAAATCAGAATGACGAATGACGAATGACGAATGACGAAT
>JBDNIB010000018.1:0-3712 GCA_041688535.1 Prosthecobacter sp. | reverse complement strand
GAAAAGCTGGCCCGATCAGTCAGCGCTGGCAAAATCGGCTGCCATTCGCTGGAACGGGAGCATCGAGCCGTTGATCAGTGGTGAGCACACTTTTTCAGCTTACACATCCGACGCCGGGGTCCGGGTCTGGAGTGACGGTCGCAAGGTCATCGATCAATGGATCACACCGCGCAAATAATGGGCGGATCCCATCCGACTCGAGGCATGTCAGCGCGCTTCCGTGAGGATCGATTGGCGGCGACGTGGCGACAAACCCGAAATGCACCTCAACTGGGAGGCCCTCGATTTGCCCATCGAACACGTCCCTGCCACCGCCCTCTATCCCGATACCGCGACCACGTCTCTGCCGGAGAAGCCAGTCGAAGCCATCACCGACGCCAGCATCCGTTCCTACGACGAGGTCCTCGACGTTCGCTACGAGGCTGACACCCTGGCCCTCGGCCTCAAGGCACCTCAACCCCGTTGGGAACTGTCTGGACGATTCACCTTCGCCGTGGCCAGCGGCGGCAATACCGCCTCCATGGAACTACTCGATCCCGAAGGACTGGCCATTGTGAGTTGCTACATTTACCGCGGCGAAGCCAAACCCGGTGTCACTCGGCCGAGAGGGCATACAAACTATCTTGTCTTCAACGACGCCGAAGTAGCGATCGACGACGCCCAATGGCGGGCCGTCGGAGCAGAGCAGGCATTTAGCATCACAGTTGAAAATGGAGTCGCCCGCCTCACGCATGTCTCCGGCTTCAAGTCCGAACGCCCCGTGCTCTCCGGCGACGCCTCGCGTCCAGCGACCCTACAGGTCCGCAGCAACGCAGACGCCGCGCGGGTGCGGGCCTCGGACCTCAAACTCCGGGCGGGCGCCGAGGAGGTTTCGCCAGGTAAGGCTTCCGCCATAAAACGATCACCATGAATGCGTGCCGATGAAAATCGAATACCGCGCCACACAGCCACAGCCGTCGTTTCACTTGAACCGGGAAAGCCTCACGCAGCCTGTTGAGCATGTCCCGACCACGCAGTTTTATCCCTGAGACTCCGAGGGAAACAAATTTCTCGTCATGAAACCCATTCTCACACTCCTCACCTCCCTGCCGAACAACTCCGCGCTCCTCCTCAACCACTGACCGTGATACATCGCCCAATCCTCATCGCCACCCTTTGCTTTGCCCACACCGGCTTCGCCGCGTCGCTCGACATCTTTCCGCCCGAGATCCACATCGGACCAAAGACGGACCGGCAGCGCGTCATCGTGAGTTTCACCGATGATGACGGCTTCACTCATGACATGACCTCCGCCGCGCAGGCGAGCATCGCCGATTCAGGCATCGCGGACTGGCGTGACGGCGCTTTGCACGCGGTGAAATCCGGCACGACGAAGCTTACCGTCCAACACGCGGGACTCACGGCCACTGCGGCGGTGGAGGTGCAGGCGCAGGCCGCGTCGAAGGTCTCGTTTCAAAACGAAGTCGTGCCGGTGCTCATGCGTAACGATTGCAGCACGGGCGGCTGCCACGGGGCGTCGCGGGGCAAGGAAGGCTTTCGGCTTTCGCTTTTCGGCTACGACCCCGGGGCCGACCACTTCGGGCTCACGCGCGAGTTTTTGAATCGCCGTATCAACCTCGCCGTGCCCGAGGAAAGTCTGCTGTTGCTGAAAGGTTCGAATACCCTCCCCCACAGCGGCGGCAAGAAGCTCCTGCCGGACGATCCGAACTACGACCTGCTGCTGCGCTGGATTCGCGAAGGCGCGGACGCCGACGAACCCGCCGCGCCTGTCATCTCGGCGGTGTCCGTGCATCCGGCGGAACTCACCCTCGATGCGAAGGGACAAACCCACGCCATCACCGCGCTCGCCACGATGAGTGATGGCACGCAGCGCGATGTCACCCACCTCAGCGTGCTGGAAAGCTCTGACAAATCCGTCGCCAGCGTGACGGCGGACGGCAAAATCACGAGCCATCAGCGCGGCGAGGTTTTCATCTCCGTGCGACTGCCCGCCTTCATCACCGGCGTGCGCGTCGATGTCGTGCCGCTTCTTGCCACCGCCTTCACCGCCGCGCCGCAGGGCCACAACTACATCGACGAGCACGTCTATGCTCGTCTGCAAAAACTGCGCATCACACCGGCCGGCCTTGCCGACGATCGCACCTTCATCCGCCGCGTTTTCATCGATACCATCGGCCTGCTGCCCACGCCGGAGGAGGTCAGCGCCTTCCTCGCCGACACCCATCCTGACAAGCGTGCGCGGCTCATTGATGCCCTGCTGGAGCGCGAGGAGTTCACCGACCTCTGGACGATGAAGTGGATGGAGCGGCTCCAGGCGCGCAGCGTCGTCAGCGCCTCCGCTTCGCTGCAAAAAGCGACCATCAATTTCAACACCTGGATGCGCCGCCAGCTCGCCGACCGCGTGCCGATGAATGAAATTTTCCGCACCATGATTGCCAGCAGCGGCACCTGGATGGAGCAGCCCGAGACAAACTTCTTCCGCGAGAAAGACGGCAAGGTGCTTATGGAAAACATGAGCCAGCTCTTCATCGGCGCGCGCCTCCAGTGCGCCCAGTGCCACAACCATCCCTTCGACCGTTGGACGCAGAATGACTACTACGGCATGGCCGCCTTCTTCGCCCGTGTCGGGAAGAAAACCGTCGAGGATCCGCAGGACATGTTCATTTATGAAAACGCCGGAGGCGAGATGCTGCATCCGGTCACGAAAGCGGTGATGAAGCCGAAATTCCTCGGCGGCACGGCTCCGACCACGCAGGCCACCGACCGGCGCGAAGTCCTCGCGCATTGGCTCACCTCGCCCGACAACACACTCGTCGCGCGCAATCTCGCCAACATCTACTGGCAGCACTTTTTCGGCTCTGGCATCATCGACCCCGTGGACGATGTGCGCGTCTCAAATCCGCCCTCGAATCCCGCGCTGCTCGATGCCCTCGCCACACATCTGACCGAGGCGAACTTCGACTTCCGCGTGCTCATCCGGGACATCCTGAACTCGCGCACCTATCAGCACGCCTCCACGCCGAACGAGAGCAACCGCACTGACCGCCGCAATTTTTCCCGCTGTTATCCCCGCCGCCCGCAGGCCGAAGTCTTGTGGGACTGCATCACGCAAGTCACCGGCCATCGGCCCAACTTTTACCTCGAAATGCCCGGCACTCGCGCCGTGCAGATCTTCGATGGCGGCATCACCAATGACTTCCTCAATCTCTTCGGACGCACCCGCCGCGAGACGCCCTGCACCTGCGACATCAAGAATGCCCCGACCCTCACGCAAGCGCTCCACCTCATCAATGGCGACACCGTGACCACCAGCATCCGCTACGGCAACCGGCTCCACGAGTGGCTCCCGCGCTTCGAAAACGACATGTCCAAGGTGCTCGATTATCTCAGCCTCACCACGCTCAGTCGCCTGCCGACTGCTGCGGAAAAAACCGCGTTTACGGAACTGCTCAAGACGCATCCCGGCGGTCGCGACGCCGCCTTTGAGGATATTTTCTGGACCCTGCTGAACAGCTCCGAGTTTCTTTTTAATCACTGACGGAATGGGAGACGATTGGACATGGGTCAGAAAGATTGGAGACAGAAAAATGGAAGAATATTGACCTTAATGCCGATTCACTGCCCCATCACCTTCCCACGCCTGACCAAGGCCGAGTTTGGCAAGCTCGACTATGACGTGATGACCCGCGCCTTCGCGACACAGAAGGTATTG
>JBDNIB010000149.1:0-4742 GCA_041688535.1 Prosthecobacter sp. | reverse complement strand
GGAGGTTGGGTTTTGAAATGAGTCTGCGCGAAGTCTATTCGGCGGCTGGGGGAGTTGGCGATGCTGGTAACTCGTCACGCGGACCGGTAACGGCGGCTTCCTCCGGCACAGCAATAACGATCTCTCCGGGTTTCACGAGCTGATCCCCATACATGATGCTGGGCCGAATGGTCTCCGCCACCATCTCGCGGCTGATGCCGGTGCGTTTCTCGGCAGCGACGACTTTCTCCGGCAGGCCGTAATCATAAAACTCACCTTCGCGATCCCGCAGGGTGAAGCCCATGCTCGTCAGGGCTTCCAGAATTCCAGCCACACTGCGATGCATGGTCTTGTACTCGTCTTTCACCTCCTTGGTCACACGATCTGTCATGCGTCGCTGCATCCGCCAAGCATGGATGGCGATTTCGCATAACGCTGTGGCCTTCTGCGAAAACTCGTGAACTGCTGTCCCCTCAGTGGCAGCCAAGTGTTGGAGCGCCGCAATCTCTTTGTTCCATTCTGGCGGGGTAATTCGGAAATCAGGCTGAGTGCTCATAAGTGATTGGTGGTTGTCTTTGATGAACTTTCTGGTGCTGTAATTGCCGTTAAGTTGCTAGTCGGCTGGATTGTTAAAAAATCTCGAACAACCAAGTTCCATGCCATGCCTAGAATTAGAACTGACAAGACCATAAAGCTGCACATAAAAAACAAGAGGACACAACACCCCGTGCCGGATGCCTTGTGCTTTGCCGCTTTATTAGCGCCGGACTCCAGTCGATCCTGAGTGAGTTGCGCTTTTAATTTGGGGTCACGAGCATAGCGTGTTGCGGTGTTCATCGCTTGTAGAGCGACCCCAGGCATCCCGTCTGTATTATTTGCTTCAATGCCTAGGTTGCGGACGACTGAGGCCACACAATCACAAAGATCATCACACATCTCTCTCGAAAGTTTCCCAGGAGACATCAAAGCGTCAACATGAGGAAAAATCTCGTTAACCATGCGATTCAGTTTTTGCACAGTGGTGCCATGTGAATCCTTGATCGCCATTGTCAACTCGACCAGCGGTTTCACCGTCTGGTCGAAAACAAGATTGTTTTTGACGTCATTCTCCAATCCTTCAATACGCTTGCGCAGATCAACACTGATTGCCGGAAATTTACAGCGCTTCAATATCTGGGCGATTTTTTGATGCATTTGAACCGCATAACCGCCCCTTTCATTTTTAGCATCGCGGGTGTCATTGAATACTCTGTAAGCACCCAAAGCACAGCTCAAAGCGGCCTCAGAAACTTCGTCAAAATGATGTGTTCGTTCAGCATTATTGTCTGCATGGAAAGCGTCAACGATGTTCAAAACTGGTCCGGCAGAATCAAGCAGAGCTGACGCATGAGCCATCCCTTCTGTTTTCTTTTCATTGGCTTTTTTTACCGCTGTTTCGATGAGTCGGCTAAGCCGGGAAAACACCGAGGCCAACACGACATCAAGAGTTGCGGACACGTCATCATTGCCCGCATGAGTTGATTTGAGAAAATCCACATGCCATTGCGTCGCGTCATATCTGCCTTGCTCGGCGTAGGTCAGGGCAAGCTCCGCGTTGATCTTATCGAACGCCTGCGGCAGTTCGCTGCGCAGGCGGCGGGCGAAACCAGTCGTCAATGCCGGATCGTTCACCTGTCGAATGCGCGACTTGAAAGCTTCCCAGAGACGGTCGTCATCGGCGAGCCACTCCCAGCGGTCGAATGCCTGCTTCCAGTAGCCTGCGACCTTGGCAACGCGCTCTTTCGGCAAGGGTTCTACAAAATCAAGGTGCGCCCACTCCAACGCACGCATGTGGAAGATCAAAGCGAGGTTGTGCGAAGCAACGAACGAACGAACGCTGCTCGGTTTCTCGTTGCAGCCAGATGGCGAAGGCAGCATCCAGGTCGTTTTTCTTCACGGCTGCGAAGGCTTCATCAGAATCCGGTTTTTCCCAGTCCTCGGGCCAGAACCAGAAAAACTCATCCAAGGCCCGAGCCTCCACATCTTTGAGCCGCTGCGTGGCCTCTCGAATCTCGTCTGCCGTAGGTGGCTCCATGCCGGGTACGACCGCGAGATGCTGAGCGGCCTGACCGCCAAGCTCGGCGAGCATCTTGAGCTTGTCCGCCTGACGCGCCACCTCACGAGTGCTGGCGGTCATGGGGAGTCCGGTGAGCCGAAACGCATTCCGCCGATACAGATCGGGCGTGGCTGCTTTCAGTAGAGAACTGGTTTCAAGCGCGGTCATGAGAGGGTCGTCGTAAGCGGCTATGGCAGTCGGGAGGCTTCATTCAGCAATTGCTGGCCGAGCTGAGTGAGAAGACGTTTCAGCCGGGCATCGCTGATGGCCCCAGTTCTCCCCAGGATGCGATGCGGCATAATGACGGTGATGAAGGCAGCGCGGATGAGAGATGGGGCCTTCAAGCCGCTGCCAGCAAAGTCGGCATCTCCAGGCATGATCAGTTCATCCAATCCACGGACCTCTTCTTGAAGCTGGGTGCTGATGCCGCAAATGAGCGAGTCACGGTGAGGCTCTGCAATGCAAAGCACGACAGCAGGACGTGTCTTGATACGGCCGTCGAACTGAGGCAGGGCAGTGAGGATGACGTCACCGGGCTTCATGCAAGGCAGTCAGCGGCAGTGTATTCAGGTTCTTCCACAGAGCCAGCCTGAGAGATTGCCTCGGCACCAAGCTCACTCCAATAACGAGATTCCTCGTCGTCATTCAAGACCGTGACCAGAAGGCGAGCGGCCTGCGGCAATGGAAAGGGGGCATCGAGAAGGATGGCTTTGCCGTCGAAGTGGGCTTTCAGTGTTGCACTCATTGGCTGAGGATAGGCAAACGAGGAATATGATTCAAGCTGGATTCCTAACAGACCTCCAACATTTTTTGCCGTGCGGGCTTACATCGCCACACCCATGCGCCACAGCCTGACGCGGGATTCGTGGCTGAAGCGTAATGATGGATCGGCCCGCAGAGCCTCCTCCAAAAGATCAGCGGCAGGCTGGAACTGGCCGCCGCGAGCCTGAGCATAGGCTTGTTTGACCCACTGGGCGGCCTGATCGCGATCCGTGGTGCGTGCGGCGGGAAGGATGGATTTGAGAGAGGCACTGGAGGAAAGCACTGATTGCTGGCACTCGTCGGCAATGACCGCCTGCGGCTTCCAAGCAGCCAGTGCTTCGAGCAACGCGTCGGCATGCGGATAGCGATCACGCGGCTCGAAGGCCAGCGCACGCGCGACAACGGCGTCGAGTCGGGAGTCGCACTCGTAATTCAAGCGGGAGGGCGGTGGTGGTGCTGTTTCATACAAGCGACGTGACGGTGTGATTCCATCTGGAACTGCATAGGGCATTTGATCTGTCAGCAGCATGTAGAGGGTGACGCCGAGCGACCAAACATCGCCTGCCGGAGAGTCGGTTTTCTCTGTGATAAAAACTTCCGGTGCCTTGAATGGCAGCGTGCCTGCGGCAGTGGCCATGAGCGTCAGCGGATTCACCTGCTTGGCGAGGCCGAAGTCGCTCACCTTGGCCTGATAACCAGTGGGTGTGATGGCGACAAGAATATTTCCAGGCTTGATGTCGCGATGAATGACCGGCGGGTCTGCGGGGTGGGCAATTGCCAGCCCTGATGCGGTCTGGCGAATGAGGTCCACCGTTGTCGTGACCGGAAGTGTCCGCACTCCCTGCGAGCGCCAAAGATCATGCAGCGTGCCACCACCGGCATATTCCATGGTGAGCTAGCCGTTATGCTCGCCATCCAAATCCAGAGTGCCCGCATCAAAAACGCGCACGATGTTTGGGTGCCCAATCTTCGAAAGCAGAATGGCTTCTGAAAGCATTTCAACAATGTCTTGCCCCGGTTGCACTGGCTGCTTGAAGACTTTCATGGCCTGTCTGCCAAAGACCCGATGCTTCACACGATAAACCTGCGCGAAGGCTCCCACGCCAAGGAAGCGCTCGACCGTGTGTTGTGTTGGCAGGACTTGGCCGTCGGAAAGGATCATCGACATGACGGAGGGATGATATGGCGACGAATCGTCGGCACTCCATCATAAAAAATAGCTAGGACGTGTCCCGGCTGCGGTGCAACTGCAGGCGACGGATCAAGCCGTGACGTTGGACTTCTTCCGCATGGCGGGTTTTCTCCTGTGAGCGGGCTTGGCGATGAAGAAGCCGTTTCGATTGCCGAGCACACCGGTAAAATGCTCTTCGGCAGCGAAGTCGATCTTCATCTGCGCAACGAGGGCAGCTTTTTCCTCCGGGTTTTCATATAGTGGAGGCCGGTCGAATTGAAACGACGGAAAGAAATTGAAACAAAACAGCCGGGACGTATTGCGTCCCGGCTGCGGTGAAAGGTTGGATTTGAACCTGCGGTTTAGGCGGCGACGGGAGCGTCGGCGGGAACTGCTGCTGCGGCTTTCTGTTCCAGCGCGGCCTTGGCCTGCTGAACGAGAGCTTCGATGGCGGCGATGTCTTTGACAGCGAGGTCCGCGAGGACTTTGCGGTCAAGGTCGATGCCAGCGAACTTGAGGCCTTCCGTGAAACGGGAATAGCTCAGGCCGAGGGGGCGGGTGGCGGCGTTGATGCGCTGGATCCACAGGTTGCGGAAGTTGCGCTTCTTGGTTTTGCGGTCGCGAGTTGCGTAGGTTTCGGCCTTGCGGACGGCGTCCTTCGCATAGCGGAAATGCGTGGAACGGAAGCCGCGGTAACCTTTGGCTTTTGCCAGCACGCGCTTACGGCGCTTCCGG
>JBDNIB010000148.1:0-6423 GCA_041688535.1 Prosthecobacter sp. | reverse complement strand
GGCGTCATCATCGACCGCTACGGCGATTTCATCGTGCTCCAGCCGCTCACCCTCGCGATGGATCTGCGCAAAGACATCATCGTGCAGGCATTGAACGACCTCCTCAAGCCACGCGGCATCGTCGAGCGCAACGAAGCCGCCGTGTGCAAAGCCGAAGGCATGGAACTCGTCATAGGCACCCTCAGCGGCGAAACACCCACGCCCTACGTCATGCGTTATCAAGGCAGCGCCTTCCACGCCGATCTCCTCGAAGGCCAGAAAACCGGCCTCTACCTCGATCAGCTCGACAACTATCAACTCGTCGCCTCTCTCGCCAAAGGCCGCCGCGTGCTCGACTGCTTTTCCAATCAAGGCGGTTTTGCCCAGGCCTGCGCCCTCGCCGGAGCCAGTGAAGTCACCGCCGTGGACATCAGCGAATCCGCCACCGAGGTCGCCAGACAAAACGCCGCCATCTCCGGCACGCAGATCAACTGCATCGCCGAAAACTGCTTCGACTTCCTCAAGCGCAACGAAGCCGCTGACGCCCGCTACGACTTGATCATCCTTGATCCACCCTCCTTCACGAAGACAAAGAGCTCCGTGCGCGACGCGCTGCGTGGCTACAAGGAGATTCAACTTCGAGCCATGAAGATGCTCGAACCCGGCGGCATCTTCGTCACCTTCACCTGCTCCCATCACGTCAGCGCCGAGGAGTTCCACAGCAGCATCACCGCCGCCGCCGTCGATGCCAAAAAAACCCTCCGCCGCGTCACCACCTACACGCAGCGCCCCGATCACCCGATCCTCGCCACCATCCCCGAAACCGAATACCTCCGCGGCTACGCCTACGAGGTCGTCGCTTCGTGGTAATGTGTTCGTAGTTCGGGCTTCAGCCCGTCACTCTTCGGTGGCACATTCTTTGCCACCTCCCGCATTGATCCCGGCGTGTTTGTCGTTCCATTCCGCGCACCAACGCCATGGGCAAAGTTCGTCGAGGAGGCTATGTGTTTGAATGAGGAACTCGAAAAAGAAGGCCGCCTATGAATTCAAAAACGCAGAACCCGCTCAAAGTGCCCTTCGGCACCGCCAAAGGCGTGTGTATTCGCAACGTGCGCTTCCTCCAGTGGGAAGACGCCTTCGATGTGGACTTCGCGGACGGCGTCAGCTTCCTCGAACCCCACACCACCATCCGTAAGGCCAACAAGATCGCCCCCGTTGCATCCGTGCAGTCCGTCGAACTCGACGACGACCTCCGCCACGGCTTCTTCGTCCACTACGACAACGGCCAGACCGCCGAAGTCTCCTGGGCCTTCATCCGCGAACTGCCACCCAAGCCCGCCCGCAAATGATCTCCTGAAGGGATAAAAAGCTGCTGACAAGCAGGCGGTTCCGTAAATGATCTTCAAGCTAAAAAATCGATCACACATGCTCGAAAACAGATTAGCATTTACCGATTTATCGCGGCTATTATCTCTGTCGCGCTGGTGATTTGCAGCGGCTTCGCATCGAGTTCCTCGCGCCAACATCCAGTCTGCTCGATCTTGGACTCTCCTCGTGACGGCCATCCGCTCTAGGGCTTGCCGCATTCTGTCCATCGGTTAAACCAGCCAGTGAAGCATTTGCGGCATCCGGTTGAGCATTTGCGCCATCCGGTGGAAGGTTTTGGCCTCCAGATCCATCTTCTGCGCCATTTCGACCGAATTCCGCCCGGTCGGAACGAAGGGCCGCAACACCGCCCCCGGCTCCCCGTCATCGCCACGAGCTCCGAAACCGAACACCTCCAGGCTACGCCTACGAGGTCGTCGCCTCGTGATAAGTCGAACAGGCGGCTAAGACAGAGCCGCTACTTGGCCGCCTCCTGGAGGGCTTTCAAGGATGGCGCGGCACCGAGCTTCTCCAGCTCCGCTGCCACGATCTCGGCACGCCGGGCGGCTTCCAGCCGATCCCTCGCCTTGGCCTGCAGCACCGCATGCTGGGCCGCGCGCAATTTCTCCGCCACGGGCGAAGCTGGATTTTTGTCCGCTCCGCTGGACGCCCAGTCTGCCGCAAACGATTTGACCATCCGTGTCAGTTCCGCGTCCTTTTGTTCCAGCTTTTGCAGTAACTGCCGTACCTCCTCCCGCGTCGGCTCAGCTCCGGTGCCTGCACCCGCCGCCGCAGGCGATGATTTGCCCGTAGGCCAGAAGACCAGCGCTAGGAGCGCCAGCAGCACCACGCCCACAAAGGAAAGGGTCAGCACCATCTGCTGCTTTTGCGACATCGGCGGTGCTTTCTTCTGGCGCGGCGGCCCCTTCGCCTTGGAATCGGCCATTTCAGGCACTGGCACGCCCGCCTCCTGCTTCATCGCCACATTGATATGCACGCGAAACTCCCCCGCGTCCTGATAGCGCTTGTTTGGATCGGGATGAATGGCCTTGGCGATGATCTCATCCCAGCGGGAGGACACCTTGGCATAGATCGTGACCGGACGGCGCGGCGTCTCCGGCACACGTCCCGTGAGCATCTCGTACAGCACCACGCCGACGGCAAAAATGTCCACGCGATGGTCCGTCACGCTGCCGCCCCGGATCTCCGGCGCGGCGTAGTCCGGCGTGCCCATCGGATTGTCCTCCTCTACCTCGTTGGAGGCTGGCCGTGCCAGGCCAAAGTCCGCCACCTTCACATGATCGGCGTCATTGACCATGATGTTCCCCGGCTTGATGTCGCGGTGGATGATCCCGTGCTCATGAGCGAAGCTCAGCGCCTCGCAGAGCTGCATGGCCAGGTTCGTCGCCTTGCGCAGTGGCAGCGTGGTCTTGTGAATGACATCGTGAAGAGAGCGCCCCTCGATCCATTCCATCACCAGGTACAAATGCCCTCCAGGCGTGATGCCGAAGTCGTACACACCCACAATATTGGTGTGGTTGAGCTTCGCCATCGCCCGCGCCTCGACCTTGAAACGCTCGGCAAACCCTTCCTCGCTGCCGAATTCCGGCGGCAGAATTTTGACCCCTACCTTGCGGTCCAAGCTCGGCTGATGGGCCTTGTACACCGCCCCCATGCCGCCCCATGCCGCCAGTTTCTCAAACTGGAACTGCGGCAAGTAGGCGCTCATCTCCTCGATACTGGGAACATCGAACGCAGGCTGGGCTTGGGGTGCAGTTTCTTCAGGCATGGCAATTTCCGCATTATTACCCCGCCGCCCGTTCTGCGGCGATAAAAAAATCACCGCAAGCTGCCTGCCGCCATCAAGGCGCGCCCGTGTTCACGGCAGGCGGAGCGTCTGAAACGACCTCCCCCGCCACGCCTTGCTTCAGCGCGCGCACGGAAGGCGCACCCTTGAGCCGGGCCAGTTCCGCCGCCACGATCTCCGCACGTTTCGCCGCTTCGGTCTTGCCTGCGGCAGCACGTTCTTTGGCCTTGGCCAGGATCAGCTCGCACTGCGCTGCCCGCATGGTTTGGGCAGCAGCGACGGCTGGTTCCTGGATCGCGCCGAGTTGCGATTTGTAGGCCTGGCGCAGGTTTTGCAGTGCTGGCGGCCATGCGGCATCCGGCTCATTCAATGGCTCCCGGTTCGCCACATGGGAAATCTCGCTGAGAATTGGATCACGCTGTTCCAGGCTGAGTCCGGCCAAGCTGCGCTGCAAGGCAGGAATGTATTTGTCGGCCAGCTCCTGAATTTCGCCCTCCGTATCAATCGCCGCGTTGGCCGACCATTCAGCGCCAAACGCTTTCACCAATTGCGCCAGTTCAGGATCACGCTCCTCCAGGTTTTGAATCGCCAGCCGCGGGTCTTCCACCGCCAGGGCGGGCGTGGACACGACAGGCGGCATTTTTTCCTGCGGTGGTGCGGGCGCAGGTGTTACCTTTTGAGGTTCCGGCTCGGGCGCTGGCACCATCACGGTGACTTTCGGCTGCTTTTCAGGCTTCTCGTCCTTCGCCTTGTTTTTTTTCGGCCTCTCCTCGGGTTCTTCAGCGGATTTTTTGACGACGCGCTGCGCCGGTTCTTTGCCTCGCTCTTTCTTCTTCTCGTCGGGCTGGAACAGCATGCTCAGGATCAGCGCCAGTAAGGCCACCGCCCCCGCACCGATCAGGCCGAAATGCAGCGGGGTGAGCCTCTTTTTGGACTTCTGCGCAGGTTCCTCAACCACGACCGCCGCCGCCACAGCGGTAGCACCACCGGCCAATGCCTGGCGAATGTGCGCACGGAACTCCAGCGCACTTTGAAAGCGCTTCGCCGGATCAGGATGCGTGGCGAGATCGATCAGCGTGTCCCACCGTGGTGACACCGGCGCGAAGTCCGTCACCGAGCGGCGCGGTTTCTGCGGCACTTTGCCCGTGAGCATCTCATACAGCACCACCCCGGCGGCGAAAATATCCACCCGCTGGTCCACCGCGCCGCCGCCCAGGATCTCCGGTGCCGCGTAATCCGGCGTGCCATACGGGTTTTCCTCCGCCTCACCTGTGATCGCACGCGCCAGGCCGAAATCAGCCACCTTCACCTGATCCGACTTGTTGATCATGATGTTCCCCGGCTTGATGTCGCGGTGTAGGATGCCGTTTTCGTGTGCGTAGGTCAGCGCCTCGCAGAGCTGCATCGCCATGTCCGCCGCCCGCCGCAGCGGCAGCACGCCCTTGTGGATGATCTCATGCAAGGTGCCGCCCTCCACCCATTCCATCACCAGGTACAAATGCCCGCCCTGCGTGATGCCAAAGTCATACACCGCCACGATGTGCGTGTGGTTGAGCTTCGCCATCGCCCGCGCCTCGGATTTGAACAGATCGGCGAACTCCTTTTCCTTGCCAAAATCCGGTGGCAGCACCTTGATCGCCACCGGCCGGTCCAGGCTCTCCTGCCGCGCCTTGAACACCGCGCCCATGCCGCCATAAGCCGCCAGTTTTTCAAACTGATACTGCGGCAGAAATTTCGTCATCTCCTCGACGCTGGGAACATCGAATGGCGGTGGATGATGGTGTGGGGGTTCCTCGGACATGAAAAAGGAAACGGACTGTACCGAAACGCCGCCAAACAGCGAGTAAATTCAAGCCACAACTCATTGGCGGCAATGTTTTGCCGACACGCCTGCCCGCCGTCGTCGTCGGCACCGCCAATGTCATCGCGAAAAACAGCGTGATTGGCATGCATCCGTGGCGGGATTGGTTAATTTCCTCCCATGCTCCGCCCCGTCCTCGTTCTTGCTCTCACTTCCGCCTCTTTCGCCGCCGACATCGTCTTGAAGCCCGGTAACCTCCCTGCCGTGCTCGCTCAGGCCCGCAAGGCACCGAAACCGGTACGCATCTTCGTGGAGGACGGCGTGCATCCGCTCACGGCAACCATTACGCTCGGCAAGGACGACTCGCAGGTGACGTGGATTGGCAAGAACGCAGTCTTTATGGCCGGCAAGGCGATCACGGGCTGGCAGAAAGCGGAGAACGGCCTCTGGAAAGCCCCGCTGCCGGACCAAGCGATGCGGTTTGAGCAACTCTGGATCAATGGCCGCCGCAAGACGCACTTCACCTGGGATGAATGGCGCAAGCTAGGCCGCGACACCGGCAACCTCTTTGCTGGTCCGTTGTTCGAAAAACTCGCCCAACGCGACTTCCGCCTCAAACCCGGCTCACCCGCCGCAAAGATCGGCTTCAAACCCTGGGACCTCAAGCTCGCCGGTGTCCGCAAAAACGACGCGAAATGGCACGCACTCGCCGCGCAGGGCCACAACTACCCCACCTGGGAAGCCGACGCCCAACCCTGCCCCGCACCACCTTACCTGATCGATCAGGACTTCGAGCACGCCGGACTCGGCACCCTCGGTATTCGCGGCGCGAAGTATAGCCGCGAAAACAAAGGCGAAAGCATCGGCGTCACCGACGAAACCTCATCGCCGCTCTCGCCCGGCTCCAAGCGCTGCCTCAAGGTGCAGGACGCGCCCGGCTTGCAGCACAGCTACGATCCCGTGCTCGACATCTACCCCAGCACCTGGGACACCAGCACCTTCCACATCGCGTTCGATGTCATGGCCAAGCCCGGAGCCGACTGGTTCTTCGAGATGCGCGGCAAAAACGGCGACTTCGGCCACGGCCCCTACCTCCGCTGGCAAAACGGCCAGTTCGTCGCCGGGGTCGATGGCAAAACAGTGCTCGCCACCATCCCCGCCAGCGAATGGTTCCGCGTCTCCCTCACCGCCACCACCGGCAGCGGAAAGTGGGCCTTTGAACTCACCCGCCAAGACGGCACAAAGAAGGCCTTCCTCTAACTCACCTGCCAACCCACCTTGACCAGCGCCAGCTACCTCCTCTTCAGCGCCCTCGGCACCACGAAGACCGCGTTCTTCATCGACAACATCAGCCTGCACCAGCAAGAATAGGCAGTCTGAGGTGGACCCTGTTCTTCGGCCAGGATTGCGTGAAGTTAAGCTATGGGATCACGGGGTTGGGAGGTGATTGGTTTCGTTCTTCGCGGGCGGC
>JBDNIB010000147.1:0-2685 GCA_041688535.1 Prosthecobacter sp. | reverse complement strand
GAACTGCTGCAAGCGAAGCTGACGGAGGTGCTGCGCGCGGTGGATGCGAAGTGGTTGCAGCACGACAGTGGCACGCAAGCACCTGCGGGACTGCAGAAGGTGCAGGAAAAGGGCGGGGCGTTCACACTGGAGAAGCCGACCTGCCCCACCGCGCCGAAATTTTGGCTGTGGCGTGAGTTTGCGTGGCCGGAGCCGGATGAGCTGGAGCAGGAGAGCGATGATGAATGGCGCATGCTGGCGATGCAGGCGGCGATTTGCGGCGTGGCGCTGGTGGCGGGCTATGTGCTGGACCAACCAGCGCTGTTTGCGATTTCGCTGATCGCCGGCGGCTGGGACGCGGCCAAGGACGCGTGGGAAAATTTGCTCAAACGACGACTTGATGTGCATTTCCTGATGCTGGCGGTCGCCTGCGGGGCGGTGGCGATCGGCGCATGGGAGGAAGGGGCACTGCTGCTATTCCTGTTCTCGACCTCGGGTGCGCTGGAGCATTTTGTGATGTACCGCACGCACCGGGAGATCAATGCACTGACCAAGGCCGCGCCGAAGCAGGCGCATGTGCTGCTGCCGGACGGCAGGACGGAGGATCGCGGTGTGCAGAGCCTACGGGTCGGCGATGTGATCGTGGTGAAGCCGGATGAGCTGTTCGCGGTGGATGGTACGGTCGTTTCCGGCACGTCGGCAGCGGATGAATCCACGCTCACCGGCGAAGCGATGCCGATCACCAAGGAAACGGGTGCCGTCATCTTCGGCGGCACCTTGAACCTGTGGGGAGTCGTGCAGGTGCGGGTCGATAAACCGGCGACGCAGAGCGCGCTGGCGAAGATCATCACGATGATTCAAACGGCGCAGCATCTGCGGGCGCCGAGCCAGCGTTTCACCGACCGTTTTGGCACGCGCTACACGATTTTGACGCTGGGGATCGTGGCCCTGATGTTTTTCGTGTGGTGGCTCGGCTTTGGCATTCCACCACTGGAAAACACGGCAGAGTCGAAGTCGTCGTTTTATCGAGCGATGACGCTGCTGGTGGTGATGAGTCCCTGCGCACTGGTGCTGTCGATTCCGTCGGCGATTTTGGCCGCCATCGCATGGGGGGCGCGGCGCGGCGTGCTGTTTCGCGGTGGCGCGGCGATTGAGAAGCTGGCGGAGGTGGATGTCGTGGCGATGGACAAGACCGGCACGCTGACGGAGGGCGAAATGAAAGTGACCAAGATCGAGAGCTTCCCGGCGGGCCGGGAGGCGGATGTGCTGCGCATCGCGGTGAGTTTGGAGGCCAATTCGAATCACCCCATCGCGCGGGCGATCACGCAGTACGGGACGGCGGAGGGCATCGTGGCGGAAAAACTCGCGGAATTTCAATCCATCACCGGCCAGGGGCTGCGCGGACGCACCGCCGGTGGCCTGAGCTACGTCGGACGGCGGGAACTGGTGAAGGACAGCGCGCTGGGCCAGGTGCTGGCACAGGTGCCTGATGCGCCGCTGGGGGTCAGCGAGGTCTGGGTGCTGCATGAGCAGATCGTGGGCCGCGTGCTGCTGAAGGACGAAATCCGCGCAGGCAGCCGCGCGGTGCTGCAAAAACTGGCCGCAGACGGCATCCAAACCATCATGCTCACCGGGGATCGCCGTGCGGCGGCCATCGAGGTGGGCACGCAACTGGGCATCGCCGAGGTGCGCGCCGGTTTGCACCCGGAGGACAAAGTGGCGGTGATCCGCGAATTGACGCTCAAGGGCCACAAAGTGGCAATGATCGGCGACGGGGTGAACGATGCCCCGAGTCTGGCCGCCGCCCACGTCTCCGTGGCGATGGGTGCCAGGGGCAGCGACGCAGCGCTGGAGCAGAGCGATGTCGTGCTGATGCAGGACAAGATCGAAAAACTGCTCTCCGCCCGCCTGATCAGCCACAGCGCGCGGCGGATCATCCGGCAAAACCTGATCATTTCCCTGGGAAGCGTGGTGGTGATGGCCGTGGCGTCGCTGTTTGGCATCGTGCCGCTGAGTTTGGGCGTTTTGACGCATGAAGGCAGCACGGTGCTGGTGTGTTTGAACAGCCTGCGGCTCCTCTTTGTGCGGGAATGAGCTGGCAGACTTTTTGCTCTAACAGAACTCCGTGCTGGACGATGCGCGCCTTTTCTTCATAAAGTGGTAAAATTCCCCGCATGCGCATCCTCTCCAAAGTCCTCTGGACTCTCGCCTTTCTCGTCACCACCTTTTTCTGGATGGTGCTCTTTGAGCACGGCTTCAGCATGAAGGGCCTGACCGAGGGTTCCAGCGAGGAGCTGCGCGGCATTGCCGCCTGGTTTGGCGGCGGAAAAAAATAGCGGCACACCTTTCATTCAACTAAGTCAAGACAACTCAGCATTATGATCGTCACGGAAGCAGAACTCGACCCCAAGCATCAAGGCCTTTGGAAAAAGGCGCTCATCTCCGCCGAGCGGAAGAACTGGGAGTATGTCATCGATCAGGTGCTGCCCATCGTGAAAGAAAACGTTGGCTTCATTGACGGGCGCAAGCTGCTACGCAGCTCGGAAAGTCAGGCCACTGGCGGCTGCGGCGGCAAGAAGTTCAGCTTCGGCCTCGGTGGCTTCAAGCCCAGCTCCAAGAAGGAGCCGGCCGAACAGATCGCCGACATGGAGGAGAACGTGTTCCGCAAGGACCCCTTCAATCTGAACGCGAACGAGCAGCTCTACG
>JBDNIB010000146.1:0-6492 GCA_041688535.1 Prosthecobacter sp. | reverse complement strand
GAAGGCGCTGCCCTCAGCCGCGCCGAACGGGCGCGGGCCGTTGGCGCTGGTGAATTTGAACCATCATGTGCTGGGGCATGCACGAGTGTTTGGCGGGAAGGAACCGGACTTGTTTCTGGCGGGCTATGGCGGAGCGCAGGCGGTGCATGTCTTCAAGTGGGTCGATACGGCGGAAACGGGTGCGCCAGTGTTTGCGCAGCCGGTGGAGGTGAAATGTGCGTTCAAGGACTAGGGCAGTGTGTTTCAGCGGCAGGACGGAAAAATCATCGGCCTGTGGATCAGCAAAGAGGAGCTGGTGACGACGGAGTTTGACCGCGAGAAGTTGGAGTTTCGCGAGACGAAACGCGAGAAGCTGCCGCAGGCGGTGAAATCACCCGCGAGCCTCGGCGTGCTGGTGAATGACGAGGGATACGATGTAGCCTACGAACTGTCGAATGGTGGCGAAGGGCCGGAGGGCAGCGCGAACACGGAGGAATGGCGGCCGTTCAACTCCTCCGGCATCGCGGTGGGCACGCGGCGCTATCGCTACCTCATGGGCGTGACGTCGCAGGGCGAGGTGAAACAGATCACGAAGACGAAGAACGAGGTGTACTTCTCCATGCACGGCCTCACGGGCATCAACCTAGACGCGGGGCATGAGCGTGACCTCATCACCGGATCGCGGCAGGGTAATCTGGTGTTTTATCACAACAAGGTGTCGGCTGGGTTTGATCTCGAAACGAAGCGTTTCGTCGCGGGTGACGATGGCAATGCTTTGCGACATCCGAGCATCAATCCAAGCGTGGCGGCTTATCCCGGCGGGCTGATCGCGTGCGGCGAAGGCTCGTTGTATTTTTATCGGTTCACTGGGAAGTGGGCGAAAACGGGCGCACCGATGTTTGCGGCGCCGGTTTCGGTGCTGCAGGAGCAGGCGGACCTCTACGCGGGTACGTTGCCTTCGCCGACCACCGTCGATTGGAATGGCGATGGCGTGCTGGACATCCTGGCAGGCAATTCGGAGGGTTTTGTGCTCTTCTTCGAGAACATCGGCAGCAATGATGTGCCGAAGTTTCTACCCGCAACACGAGTGCAGGCTGGTGGACGCGAGATTCAGGCGCAGGCGGGTTATTCCGGCAGTTTGCAGGGCATTCAAGAAGCACGTTGGGGGTATCTCTCACCGAATGCGATTGATTGGAACGGCGATGAACTGCCGGACCTCATCACCGGCGACATCACGGGCAATTACCTGATCTACATCAATCACGGGACGAAGACGGAGCCGCGTCTTGATCCCGCACATCCGCTTTATTGCGACGGCATGGATCTCCACGGGATGTGGCGCTGCCGTCCAGCGTTGGCAAAGATCGGGGAGCGCGTGGCGCTGGCGATCGTGGATGGCGATGACCATTTCCATCTCTACTGGCGCATTGATGACTATAACGTAACCGATGGCGGCAAGCTGAAGATGGACGACGGCAGGTTGATCGGTACGAGCGGCGGCGTGGGCGGCATGAGCGGGCGCTGCAAGCTGGACTTCTTCGATTGGAACCAGGATGGCGTGCTGGACTTCGTGATCGGCACCGGACGCGTGGTTTCCATTCCAGATCGAGAAACGGGCTATCCAATGGCCGCGCTAGGCCAGAACCCGGTGGTGGGCGGCGTGATCGGCAGACTCGTCGATTCCGCGCTGCCAGCGAAGCTGAAAAAGACGCTCGGCACGCCACTGGTGATGCTGAACACCGGCACGAATGCGAAGATGACGTTTGCCATGCCCTCGCCGTTTTACGATGCGGATGGCAAGGTCATTCAGCCCGGCGGGGCGCATGAAACAGGGGCGGTGGGCACGATGCTCGGCGGCAACGGGCCGAACCTGCTGATCTGCAATGAGGCCGGGCGGCTGTTTTTGATTCCGCGTGGGAAGCTGCGGATTTCCCCGCCTTGAGCGGCGCAATCCATTCCACCAAAAACGGATTAGTGGAGAGCTTGGAGGTTCTCTTGTAGATGCGGCTTCATCTTGCCGATGCGATGAATGGCGGCCTGCCAGTTCATGCTGCGCTTGAAAGCTTTGCCACCTGCGTGTTGCTCATCCCTTTGGCATATTGCAACACCGCCAGACAATGTTGTGCCGTTGGAGTACCCGGTCTTGCACCGCCGCGTTTTATTGAAACAAGAAACAGGGGACTGCCACAAGCCCCCGTTCCCGCCATCGCTCCGACTCCAGTACTGGCACCTGCGCTTCAAGTTAACACCGCCACTATTCGTCCTTGGGGCAACCACCATCGTTGAAAAACCATTCAGTGAATCGCTCAGTTACTTCTTGCCCTTCTTGCGGCCAGCCAATGCTGGATTCACGGGCAGGAATTCTGCGAAGCGGCTTTCCAGACGCTTCGGAATCACGCACTGAATTTCCGCCCGGCCGGTTTCGTAGTCTTCGCTCAGCACCTTGCCTTCCTCATGGGCGAGGGCGACGAGATCCATGCGGTCTAACGGCAGGCTGAGATCCAGCCGCACCACGCGATCGATCAAGTATTCATGCAGGCGGTGCAGCAGGTCATCCATCCCCTGCCCGGTCTTGACCGAGAGCACGATGGCCGTGGGAAACTCCCGCTGCAACTCCAGCAGCCGCGTGTCGTCGATCAAATCGACCTTGTTCAGCACTAGCAGCACTTTTTTGTCACCCGCGCCGAGTTCGCCGAGCACCTTGGTCGTGGTATGATAAAACTCACTGGCCTGCGGGGAGCTGGCATCAATAACGTGGACAAGAAAATCCGCCTGATTCGCCTCCTCCAGCGTCGCCCGGAAGGATTGCACCAGATTGTGCGGGAGATTGCGGATGAAGCCGACGGTGTCGGTGACGAGCAGCGGCTGCCCGTCCGGCAGCTCCATGCGCCGCGTCGTGGTGTCGAGCGTGGCGAAGAGTTTGTCCTCCACATACGCATCGGCGGTGGTGAGCTTGTTCAGCAGCGAGGACTTGCCTGCGTTGGTGTAGCCAACGATGGCCGCATGCGCCACCGCCACGCGGCTGCGCTCCTTGCGCATGGTGTCGCGCTGTTTTTTCACTTCTTCGAGATCCGCGCGCAGTTTGTCCAGCCGCTTGCTGGCAAGACGGCGGTCCACTTCGAGCTGCGTTTCCCCCTCGCCACGCGCCGCACCCGCGCCGCCCACGCCACCACCCGCGCCACCGCCCTGACGGTCCAAGTGCGCCCACATGCGCGTGAGCCGGGGGATGGAGTATTCCATCCGCGCCAGCTCCACCTGCAGCCGCGCCTCGCGCGTCTTGGCGCGCATGTTGAAAATGTCCAAGATCACCTCATGGCGGTCGATCACGCAGATATTGCCCTCGCTTTCCCACGCGCGCTGCTGCCCAGGGCTCAATTCATTGTCCCACACGATGCAGTCCGCGCCGAGGTCCTTCGCCTGCTTCATCAGCTCCGCGGATTTGCCGCTGCCGATCAGGTAACGGGCGGTGTGCTCGCGGGCGAATACCAGCTCGCAGCCCGCAACAGGGATGCCGAGCGTGCCCACCAGTTCACGCAGCTCCTGCAGCAGATCGTCGGCTGCCTGCTTTTCTCGGCGGTCAAAATAAGCACCGATGAGGAAGGCGCTTTCGACCAAGTTGGGTTTTTCACGGATGTCGAACATGCGACGCGGAGCATGGCGAGCGGCGGCGCATTGCCAAGCCGTGTATTCCATGCCATGAACAGCTCTATGACCCGCCGCCTCGCCCTGCTCACCGCCTTCTGCCTCGGACTCGCCGCCTGCGATAGCTCCGAGACTGCCCCGCTGCCACTGAACTTGTATGAATGCGCTGCCGGAGAGGCCGCCGTCCGCCATCTCATCAGCAAGCTGCCTGAGCTGAATCCAGGCATCCCGAAAAGCCACGCCATCGTCCTCGGTGAAATCAACCGCGACGGCATGAAGCCCGCGACCGATGCCTTCACCGCCCGCTTCGCCGATCTACAGCTCCATTTCATCAATGCCCTCAATCTGAATGCCATCGAGCCGGACCACACCATCGCCGATCCAGCGACCCGGCTCGCTGCGTTCGTCCTACAGCTTCGCCTGCTCAAACCCACCAGTGCCACCACCTGGGAGGCCGAGGTGGGCTGGAGCTACAAAAAGGAATTTGGCCGCTTCAAACTGCGGCTAGAGGTCAAGGACGGCAAGACCACGGTGGTGAACGAGGAACAGCTCGCGAAACCCTGAACTCGGCGGCCCCACGGCGAAGGCGCCGGGGTTTCCCCCGACGCCTTCATGGTGGATCGACCCTCATAAGCCGGATTTTGTGTCTCCGACGCCTTGCAGCGCCTAGCTGTGATCATTTATCTGTCAGGCTGAACGATCAGCCCGCCCCCGCTTGCGCAGTGGTGCGACTATTACCCGGAGTTATCCATCCCTTGCGGGACTTGCGGCCAGGCGGGCCATTTCTCCTGTTCTGTCTTGCACCGCATGAGGTTTGTCGTGCCCCCTTCCTCGCGGTTGGGGCGGTGGGCTCTTACCCCGCCGTTTCACCCTTACCCTTCATAACTCTTGCGAACGACGAAGGGCGGTTTGTTTTCTGTGACACTGTCTGTGACCGCGGCTTGCACCGCAACCCCCACACTTTCATGTGGCATGCTGCCCTATGGTGTCCGGACTTTCCTCTGGCATGCCGTCTTGCGACGAAACCCCAGCGATCACTCCGGCCGACCCGCCGCGAGACTAGCGGCTCCGCAGCAAAGGGCAAGCCGCGCCTTGTGGCTGTTCTGCTGGGACGCAATTTTTCTGCGGCGAAAGAAGCGTTGATCGAGGCGCTGCGATGCGCGTAATGAACGGCGCATGAGAGTCGAACTCGTCAACACCGGCACGGAACTGCTCCTCGGAGACACCATCAACACCAACGCGGCCTGGGTCGGCCAGCGGCTAGCGGCGTTGGGCATTCAGGTGACGCGGCAGACGGTGGTGCCGGATGGCGCGATCATACGCGTGGCGATCGCCGAGGCGGCGCAGCGGTCGGATGTCGTGCTGATCTCGGGCGGACTGGGGCCGACGAATGATGACCTCACGCGTGAATCCACAGCGGAGCTGCTGAGCCTGCCGATGGAGTTGAACGAGGGCGTGATGAGCCACTTGAATGAGTATTTCACCAAACGCGGCAAACCGGTGAGCGAAGCAACGAAACGACAGGCGATGGTGCCGCGTGGTGCCTTCGTGTTGCCGAATCTGTTTGGCACCGCCCCTGGCTTGTATTTCCCGGCCGCTTTGGGCGAGGCACTGGGCTGGAACGCGCACCTGTTTCTCCTGCCGGGGCCGCCGCGCGAGCTGAAACCGATGATCGAAAACGAAGTCGAACCGCGACTGCGTGAATGGCTGCCGAACGGTGGCTCGCGACGTGTGCTGTATTTGAAAATCACCGGTGTCGGCGAGTCTGACATCGTGGAAGCGGTGGAAAAACGTCTCGAATGCGTGCCAGGCCTCGATCTGGGCTACTGCATCCGCAACGGCGATGTGGACGTGCGTCTGGCGGGCGAGCAGAGCGTGGTGGACGCCGGTGCTGGCATCGTGCGCGAGGCGTTCGGCGACTGCATCGTGTCGGAGGATCATCGTGTCATTGAGGAAGTGGTGGTGCAGTTGCTCGCGGAACGCGGCGAATGGTTGGCGACGGCGGAGTCCTGCACAGGCGGCACCATTGCCAGCCGCATCACCGATGTGAGCGGTTCCTCACGGGTGTTTGGTCACGGCTGGGTGACGTATGCGAATGCAGCGAAACAGCAGCACCTCGGCGTGCCTGCGGCATTGATCGAGCAACACGGCGCAGTCAGTGAAGAGGTCGCGCGGGCGATGGCAGAAGGTGCGCTGAAAAACAGCGGCGCGGATCATGCGCTGGCCGTGACGGGGATCGCCGGACCGACCGGCGGCACCGCCGACAAGCCGGTGGGCACGGTGTGGATCGCCCTAGCTTCGAAGAATGCGGAGACGTGGACGCAGAAGCGTTTTTCACCCAGTGCGCGGGATCGCTTCAAGCTACTGACCTCACAGGCCGCACTGGAGATGCTGCGGCGGCGGCTGTTGGGGATCAAGCTGCGTGCCTGACGACTAGCGGGCGGCTTTCACTGCATCCCACACCTTGGTGTACTTTGCCAGATCGGGGCCGAGGTCTTCGAGGACTTCGGATTTGGCCTTCACGTCAGCGGGAATCTGGATGGCGGGGTTTTGCTGGAACTCGGGGCTGACTTGTTTCAGTGCGGCGAGATTGGGGCAGAGGTAGCCCATCCATTCCATGTTGGCGGCGGCCACGGCGGGATCAAGCAGGTGATTGATGAGGGCATGCGCGAGCGCGGTCTGTTTCGCTCCTTTGGGGATGACCATTTCATCACAACTGATGGTGACGCCTTCGCGGGGGATGAGAATATCCACTTTGGCATTTTCGCTCTGCACTTGAAACAGGTCGCCGCTGTAACCGTGAACGAGGAGAAACTCGGCGGAGTCGATGCCGGCCTTGTAGCCTTCGTTGTCGAAGCGGGCGATGTGCTT
>JBDNIB010000145.1:0-2789 GCA_041688535.1 Prosthecobacter sp. | reverse complement strand
GTTGCGCACCAGGATGCCGATGGGCGTGCCGAGCGTGAGGCCATCGAGCACGCCGGAGAGGATTTCGGCGGTGTCGTCTTCTTTGCGCGGCGTGACGATTTTGCTCTGGCCAGGGCGGCGGCGGTCCAGCTCGGCCTGGATGTCCGCCACGGTGAGCGGAATGCTGGGCGGACAGCCGTCAATGACGACGCCGACGCCGGGGCCATGGGATTCGCCCCAAGTGCTGATTCGAAAGAGTGTGCCGAGACTGCTGGACATGTTTTTTCATCATGGGGCAATCCGTTCCGGGTTCAAGGTGCTTCGTTTTGTAGTTCCGGCTTTAGCCGGTTCTGGAACTTGCGTGGTGATGTGAAATCAGCATCCTGCCGCATGAGATTTCCACGCTGGTTGCTCACCCTCTTCGGCTGCGCCTCGATCACCTCCCACCTGCACGGAGCGGAGACGGTGGACTACGAAGGCGGGCGCTATCATCTCTATCGCGTGGACAAAGCGGACTGGTCACGGCTGGACCTCGCCTGGCTGGGCGAAAACGGCAAACCGCTGGGCGATTTCAACGGCCTACGCCAGCACTTGGCCGCGCAGAACAGGAAAATTGTCTTCGCGACGAACACCGGCATCTACGAACGCGGCCCGAAGCCCTGCGGCCTGACGATCTGCGCCGGGCGCGAGCTGGTACCGGTGAATCTGCAGAATGCCGAGGGCAATTTTTACCTCAAACCGAACGGCATCTTCTATCTCGATGAAAAAACCGGCCCCGGCGTGATGGAAGCGGCGGAATTCGCCCAAAGCGGCCTCAAACCGCGTCTCGCCACGCAGTCCGGCCCGTTGCTGCTGCGCCAAGGCGTGATTCACCCCGCCTTCAGAGAAAACTCACCGAACAAACGTCTGCGCAATGCCATGGGCGTGCGCTCAAGCGACGGCCAGATCATCTTTGCCATGAGTGATCGCGAAGACTCCGCCAAAGGCCGCGTGACCTTCCACCAACTCACCCGTCTGTTCATTCACCTCGGCTGCCAGGACGCACTGTTCCTCGACGGCGACATCTCCACGATGATCCTCGATCCGCAACCGGACGCGAAGTTCACGCCAAACACCTTTGCCGCGATGTTTTTCGTGGCGGAGTGAGGACGGCTCACGCCTCCATCGGCTTGTCCTTCATTTCCTGCATCATCACCGACTCCGCGTCCGGCACCGGGGCCAGCCAGGTGGTGATTTCGGCTTTGAGCCACACTTTGATGCCGTCCCACAGCAAACGGGCGGCGCTGGGGTCCGGGGACATGCTGATGCGTGGGCAAAGCACATGGCCGTGGTTTTTGCGGCCGTAGATGCCTTTGCGGACACGCTCCTGGGCGAGATGCACGAGGCGGCGGTTGTAGAAGGCCATGAACTTGCCGAAAAAGGCACCAACCGGGCCGTCGTAAGGCATAAGCGTCCATTCGAGGGCGGGATTGTGATAAACGCCGCGCACCGGGCCGAGGAAGTAGGTGGAGAGGTCCATGAGGAAGGCGGCGTGCATCAGTTCCGCGTCGCCGAGGTAGGTGTACTTGTCTTTGTAAAGCGCCTCAAACCAGGTGCGGTAGCTGAGCGGGTAGGCGGTGTTCAGGTAGTCGGTGATCTTTTGCGTGTCCTCGCCTGCGAGATTTTTCCGCACGAGTTCGGTGGCGGCGGAGACGGTGTAGCCGCAGAAGTCGAGGCCCTGGCTGTAGAGCGGGTCCATGAATCCGGCGGCATCGCCCACCATCACCCAGCGGTTGCCAGTGATGTATTCGGCATGGTAGCCCAAGTTCTTGTAGTAGAACGTGTCGCCCTCGTCGGGAACGGCATGTTCAAACATCAGTCTGCCAATGGGATGGCTGACGAGATGCGCCTGGAGCCGAGCGGCGAGCGACGGCCCTTCAGGCAGCGTGTACAACCGCCGGTCCCAGGTGACGCCGGCGCTGAAACTGCCGTCCGAGAGCGGGATGATCCAGCACCACCAGCCGCGGCCCATCAGGTGATTGGTGGCCGTGGTGCGGATACAGGCTACTTTTTCCGCCAACTGCGGGAACATGGAGCGGCTCTTGAAGCTATCGAGGTCGTTGACGTTGCGGAAACGGCACCAGACGGATGAGGTGGGGTGCTCGTCGCCGATGGAATGATGGATGCCGAGCTTTTTGGCGAGCACGGCGGCCTTGCCGGAGGCGTCGATGAGCCATTTCGTGGCGACAGTGCGCAACTGCCCCTCCTGCGGCATGATTTCGAGCGTGTGCGGAGCCTCACCTTCGGACAGCGTGATCGTTTTGATCGTGGCGGGCCGCAGTAGCTCGCAACCGAAGTCGCCAGCTTCTTTGAGTAGATGCTCATCGAGAATCGAGCGGTCGAGCTGGAAGGTCGGTAAGCGTGCCTGGAACCGCGGGCCGATCTCGGTGAGATCCGCCACAGAGTCCTGCGGGGATTTGCAGAACCACTTGCGCAGGCCGTGCTTCTGATAGTGCTTCCCACTGAGGTGATTGGACTGGTGCAGCACCCGGGTGAGGAAACAGCCAGCGACCTCGGAGGTGCTTTCCCCCACTTTGCGGTCGAAGTGGACGGTGCGTTCGACGATGAGCACCCGCATCTCCGGGTGGTCGCGTTTCAGCAGCATCCCTGCCGCCGCACCGGAGAACGCCCCGCCCATGATCACGACGTCAGAATCGGTGGTGGGGGTCTGCATGGGGCGGGAGGTGAAAAAGTCGGTTGTCGGCAGGGGTGTGACGGTCGAAACAGAACGTCTGCCGTCACCGCTCAGACTTCAATAATGCCATCCGCCG
>JBDNIB010000144.1:0-6380 GCA_041688535.1 Prosthecobacter sp. | reverse complement strand
TAATGAATCACCAACTTGCGGCCTTCCACATTGAGGAAGGTGGTGCCACGGAACGAGTCGGCGTCGATCGTATCGACAAACAGCAGCTCCTCGCGATCCACGGCGAACTCCCATTTCAAATCCCACAGCAGTAGCCCCGCGCTTTCCAGCAGCTCGCGCACGGCCCAGCCGCCGAGAATCGCCAGTTTGATCGTGTGCAGGAAGTCCTGGCCGCTGAGGCCGGACATGATCAGTGCCTCCTGCTTGCTCACCGCACGGTCTTCCGGCTCGTACTTGCTCGTGAGGTCGTAAATCGGCCGCTCCAGCATTTCCCACACGCCCATCGGCTGCGAGAGGCCGAGTTCCTGCTCGTAGTCGCGCTTGGCGGACTCGCCGAGGCTTTGATACTTCTTCAAAATGGACGAACCGCTCGTCACGCCGAAGCGCACGATGTATTCCAGTGGCACCACATACGTCGCGCTCTGGTGAAACTGCGCGTAATCAAACACATGTGTGCCCAGCAAATTGCGTTGCGGCGGATGCATCACCGGAAAGCGGCGCACCACGTTGTAGCAGCTCGGGTTCGCCGGCAGGCCGTCACGCACGATCTCGCCCGTCTTCGCGTCCACCATGCCGATGTGATGCGTCGCCGCACCACGTTCTAGCATTAGCTCCAGCGGCCCGCTGAGCAGTTCTTTGCGCCACGTTTCATCCATCGGGGTGGATTCGATGGCCTGCTTCACGCGCTGCCACGTTTCCGGCTTGCTGAGGCGGGAATACATCGCGTGACGGAAGATCGCGCGGTTCAAATCATTGCCCGCGATGTTGAAGATGCTGCCCACATCGAAGACCGAGCCCGCAGGCGTCGTCTCGCACACCACGAAGCCTGGATGGTCCGGCACCGCGTACAGATTCTGCACGGAGCCGCGATAGACGGGCTCGCCGAGTTTCGAGAGATCAAGATGCGTGGGCGCTGGGGCAGGGTGGGACATGGGTGCCGGGAAAAACAACGGATTCATGGGCTGTGCAAGTTCCGAGATGGCCTGCATTGCCGGAACGAAGAATTTCAACCACGGAATACGCAGAATACACGGAAAGGCAGAAGCAGATTCAGCCTCTGGATTCCGTGTATTCAGTGTATTCCGTGGTTCAATGGCCCGCCTTGACTCGCCTGCACATGTGCGGAGACTCCGCCCGCCATGTCCGAAGCCGCCGCCACTCCTCCTACCTCCCTCGATTTCATCCGTGAAATGATCGCCGCCGACCTCGCGGCCGGTCGCAACGGCGGGCAGGTCATCACCCGTTTCCCGCCGGAGCCGAATGGCTACCTCCACATCGGCCATGCGAAGAGCATCTGCCTAAACTTCGGCATCGCGCAGGAAAATGCGCCCAATGCCCGCTGCCACCTGCGCTTTGACGACACCAATCCCACCAAGGAAGAAGTCGAGTACGTCGATAGCATCATGGCCGACGTGAAATGGCTCGGCTTCGACTGGGGCGCGCACCTCTTCTACGCCAGCGACTACTTCGAAAAGCTCTACGCCTTCGCCGAGCAGCTCATCACCAAAGGTCTCGCCTATGTCGATGACCAGACGCAGGAGGAGATGCGGGCGACTCGCGGCACGCTCACCTCTCCCGGCACACGCAGTCAGTATGCAGACCGCAGTGTGGAGGAAAACCTCGATCTCTTCCGCCGCATGCGGCAGGGCGAGTTCAAAGAGGGCGCGAAAGTCCTGCGTGCGAAGATCGACATGGCCTCGGTGAACATGCACCTGCGCGATCCGGCGCTCTACCGCATCCTGCACGCGCATCATCACCGCACCGGCGACGCTTGGTGCATCTACCCCATGTATGACTACGCGCATCCACTCAGCGATGCGCTGGAGGGCATCACCCACAGTCTCTGCACGCTGGAGTTCGAGATCCACCGCCCGCTCTACGAGTGGCTCATCGCGAACGTCGATGGCCTGCCCGGTGCGCCGTATCAGCGCGAGTTCGCCCGCCTGAACCTCAGCTACACCGTGATGAGCAAGCGCAAGCTGCTCCGCCTCGTCAAAGAAGACCTCGTCGGCGGTTGGGACGACCCGCGCATGCCCACCATCTCCGG
Source organism: Prosthecobacter sp. (assembly GCA_041688535.1). Taxonomy (GTDB): domain Bacteria; phylum Verrucomicrobiota; class Verrucomicrobiia; order Verrucomicrobiales; family Verrucomicrobiaceae; genus Prosthecobacter. Next base: position 4,294 of record JBDNIB010000144.1, on the reverse strand, counting down.
CATGCGCCGCCGTGGCATCACCGCCGCCGCCATTCGCAGCTTTTGCAAAACCATCGGCCTCACCAAGTTCAACTCCCTCACCGAGATCGCCCTGCTGGAGCACGCCATCCGCGAAGACCTCAACACCATCTCCCGCCGCGCCTATGGCGTGCTGCGGCCGATCAAGGTCGTCATCACGAATTACCCCGAGGATCAGGTCGAGCAGTTCGAAGTGAACAACCATCCCGAAGACCCCGCCGCCGGCACCCGCCAGGTCCCGCTCTGCCGCGAGCTCTACATCGAGTCCGACGACTTCATGGAGTTCCCCTCCGACGGCTTCCACCGCCTCAAGCCCGGTGGTGAAGTACGCCTCAAGTTCGCCTTCTGCATCATCTGCCAGGAGGTCATCAAAGACGCCGCCGGGAACATCCTCGAACTCCGCTGCACCTACGACGACACCACCCGCCACGGACAAAAACCCGCAGGCCGCACCAAGCCCAAGGGCATCATCCACTGGGTCAGCGCCCGCCACGCCATCGACGCCACCGTGCGCCTGTATGACCGCCTCTTCACCGTCGAAACCCCCGACGCCGATGCCGGCGAAGACGGCGACTTCACCCAGTTCCTCAACCCCGCCTCCAGCGAAGTCATCCCCAACGCCAAACTCGAACCCAGCCTCAAAGACGCCGCCGCCGGCAGCCACTGGCAGTTCGAACGCGTCGCCTACTTCCACGCTGATCCGGTGGATTCCAAACCCGGTGCGCCGGTGTTCAACCGCACCGTCACCCTGAAGGACGGCTGGGTGAAGAAGTAGCCCGGTTGCTGTGCCACAGTTCATTTGTTCGGAGAACGAACGACCAAGGTCAGTCGGCCGCTGAGCGGGGGCGAGCGTTGCAAGACGTGCGCGCCACCCAAAGAGCCAGGCCGAGCCATGCAGGCAGCCAAGCAGCAGCGCCAAGGCAGCACGACGCACGCCACCAATCATTGCAGGAGCCGTGCGGCACGCCGCAACACCACCCGCACCAGCGTGCGCGCCACCCGGCCCCCAAAGCAAAATCGCAAAGAGTCAAACACTTCGGCGGAGTGCGGTGGCGGCTCCACCACGGGGTTATCCTGCTGCGCAGGCTCTGCGGTTTGGCTTCGCGTGGCGGCTGCCGCTTCGCGGCAGGGCAGTGTCCAACAACCGCTACCTTTGAAGTCGGGCGGCGACCCTCAAAACCTCATCCACACTTTTTAACGCCCGATTCAAAGCTAACTTGAGGGTTAGGCGTTGCGGTTGGAGTAAAGAAGATCATGGAGCTTCTGTTCGATTAGAACGCGGTCGGCTGAAAGAGCCATCGAACCGATGTAGGATTTTCCATCGTTGTGGTCGGCGTAAACACAGAGCTGGATACGATACTCCCGATAGTCGTCTGTGAGCAATGCGCGCAGTGCGGTGAGAAATGCCGGCGTGCAATGCTGCGGTGTGACCTCCATGTGCCGGGTGTGATCTGGCCACCAGTCGTCGCCGACGAATGGTGAATCGCCCGACTCTGGGCCGAAGTGCTCAGTGACCTCGCGCCGGATGAGGTGAATGAGGAAAGAGTCCCGACGCTCATACTCCGCCTCGGCGTCCTCGTTGGGAAACTCAGCAATGAGTGCCTGCTCTCGGAAATGTCCATCGAACTGCTCCGGCGATACTATTTGTTGGTTTTTTGGAAGCATGACGCGCGGAGCAGTTCGCTGCAGCGCATGGTTGAACGAAGCCGCTACGCGGGAGTAGCCAAGGATTGGAGCGTTGGGTGGCATCGGAGCGTGTGGCGTTGGGTGTTGAAGAGAGTCGGTGTGCGGGCCGCAGGCAGACGATCCTGGCGACCCTATGCAACACACACCTGATGCATTATCCACCTTCATTCGCTTCCTTCAACTCCGCTCTTCCAGGCTGCGCACTCAGCAAGAGTATGTGCGCTGGGTCACGCAACTCGCCAAGCATGGCGGCGTGGCTTGTGCGTCGCTGCTCTCGCAGGAGGAGGTCCTCACGTTTCTGCACCACCTTCAGCAAAACCACAACTATGAGGGCAGCACGCTCAACCAATGCGTGTGCGGCCTGCGACTTTTTTTCCGTGATCATCTGGGTCGTGCGGACTGGACCTGCTGGTCGCAGATCCGCATCAAACGCAGCGTGCCGCTGCCCACCGTGCTGGCACGCGCGGAGGTGCGCACGTTACTCACCGCGGTGAAGGAGGCCCGGTTTCGTGCGGTGTTTGCGCTCATGTATCACTGCGGCTTGCGACTGGGCGAGGTGTGCCGACTGGAGGTCACGCATCTCGACTCGAAGCGTGGCATGCTGCGTGTGATCAATGGCAAAGGCGGCAAGAACCGCGAAGTGCCCGTCGCGCCGGAGATGTTTGTGCGGCTGCGGCGATGGTGGGCGACGCATCGCAACCCGCGCTTCCTCTTCCCCGGCGTGGGCCGCGCGTGGAAGGAGAAGTATGGCTGCAACCTCACCGCGATGCGCCTAGCGCAGCAGCCGATGAGCGAGGCCAGCGTGCAGCAGGCGATGAAGGCCGCGATCCTCACCTCGCGCCTGCCCAAGCCGGGCATCAACTGCCATGCGCTACGTCATAGCTACGCCACGCACATGCTGGAGGAAGGCGTCAGCGTCCGCCAGCTTCAGAGCTACCTCGGCCACTCCAGCATCTAGATCACCGCGAAGTATTTGCACCTCACCGCCGTGAGCGAGACCAAAGCACAGCAGGCCCTGCACACGCTCTATACCGAGGTCATCCCACCCGCGCCAAAGCCAGCCGTGAGCCGCTAACCGCGAAGAGAGAACTCTTCGATGGACCTCGCGTCGATCTTCACGACGCACTGGCAGCGCTTTGCCGCCACGTGTCGTCATCTCCTCACCGCCGCTCATTACAGAGCGGCGCGTGCGGTCATGGCCTGCCGCACGCCCGCGCTCGGCGGGCAGGTGCATCACTGCAGTGCGTGCGCGGACCAGCGGCGCTATGTCTATCACTCCTGCAATCACCGCGCCTGCCCGAAGTGCGGCGGGCGTGAGCAAAAGGAATGGGCGCAGGCACAAGAAGCCAAGCTCCTGCCCCGCGTCCCTTACTTCATGCTCACCTTCACCGTGCCGGAGGAACTGCGCCGCTTCGCCTACCAGCACCAGGCATGGTTTTATGACGCCATGTTCAAAGCCGCGTCCGCGACGCTCATGGACTTCGCGCACGATGACAAGCACCTCGGCGGCACGCCCGGGTTCACCGCCGTGCTGCACACTTGGACACGTCAAATGCAGCACCACCCGCATCTGCATGTGATCATCCCCGGCATCGCGCTGAGCACCGATGGCCTGCGGGTGCGGCGCAGCAAAGCCAAGCGCTACCTCTTTCCCATCGCCGCCCTCGCCGCCGCCTTTCGGCATCGCTTGGACAAAGCCATCCGCCACCGCGACCGCACCGAGCACACCCGCCACCACACCCAGATCGACCCGCAAGTGTGGAAGAAGAAATGGATCGTCGATGCCCGCGCCGTAGGTCGTGGGCGCAGCGCCCTGCGCTACCTCGCCCGCTACGTCCACCAGAGCGCCGTGAGCGAGCCACGGCTCAAAGGCTACGACGCGCATGGCAACCTCCGCCTCAACTGCCAAGACAGCGACACCGGCAAGTGGCGCATCCACCACCTCACACCCGACGAGTTCCTGCGGCGCTGGAGCCTGCACGTGCTGCCGAAGGGACTCGTGCGCGTGCGGCACTACGGCCTGCACAGCGCCGCCGCGAAGAAGAAATGGGAGCGCCTGCATCACATCCTCGGCACACGCCCCCCACCCAAGCCCGCGCCGCTGGAGACGCCCAAGCTCAAATGTCCCTGCTGCGGCAAGGACATGGAGCTGCTGCGCATCATCCCACCGCCCCCGCGCGAGTGGCTCTACCTGCCCGCGCGCGCCCCACCTGCCGCATCCAGCCCATGAAAAGCCCCCGCCAAGAGCCACCCGCTCGATTTGAAAACTCCACCAGCAGCGGAGCAGGCCCCGCCATGACTTGGAAGGTGGAGAGCGAGTCCAAAAGAGAGCGAAAGGGCCGATCAAACACCGCGCCAGTAGTGCCGCCGCCACGCGGCCCAGCCAGCAGACCAAGGAGTGATCCAAGAAACACGGCGAAACACAGCCGGCAACAGCGTGCGCGCCACCCGGCCCCCAAAGCAAAACGCAAAGAGTCAAACGCTTCGGCGGAGTGCGGTGGCGGCTCCACCACGGGCTTGTTCAACAACCGCTACCTTTGAAGTCGGGCGGCGACCCTCAAAACCTCATCCACACTTTTTAACGCCCGAT
>JBDNIB010000143.1:0-3738 GCA_041688535.1 Prosthecobacter sp. | reverse complement strand
TGGATTGAACGGCGGTGAGAAAGTCCATGCGAGGGAGTGCGATCAGGAGTTACCGCGCCTCCTATGGCGGAGTTCGGTGATTCGCTCCAATTCATGTTTAGCATGAAATCGTTCGTTTCAATCAATGCGGAATTCAGCGCGGCCCATACACCGGCACCTTTTCACCAGCGTAAGCGCCAGCAGCGGTCAGCGTGCTGAGATCTGGCGGCGCATAAAACCGCGCCGGATCGTCTGGGAAGGGCGGTGACACCGTTAGAATACGGCCATGCGGCTCGAATTCGCTGCCGGGGAGCTGGGTGAAGGTCCAGGTGCGGATCTTGCCCTCAAAAGGTAGACCGATCACGGCATAGGCATTGTGGTCGATGACGCAGTGGCTATCAAACATCTGCACATCCACCGCCCGGCCACGCCCCGGCGAATAGCCGCCGTAACTGGCGTTCGCGGGTGATTTACCGCCGATGAAGAGATTGTGCTGCACGAGGGCGTGGTCAAAGGGTTCGCTGGTGTGATTGCCGAAGCCATCCCCCGCTTTGATGACGGTGTTATGCAGGATCACGTCTCCCTGGCTGAAGCGGTGCAGTTTGAAGGCGCAGTAAGTGAGATTAAACATCACATTGCGCATGAAGTAGTTTGGCCCGCCGAGACCAGGCTGGGAGCTGATGCCGACGAAGCAATTCGTGAGTCGGTTGCGCATGATGCGGCAGTTGTGCCGCGCGAAGTCCGCCTCAATGCCATCATCGAGTCCGGCGCTGATGTCGTTGTTGAGGATGTCGTTGCAGCTCTGCGCCACGGCCCCGCCGTCTTCCATGTGGCTGATGCAGTCGCGAAATCCGGTCACGCGATTGTGGCGAATGACATTGCCGCTGCCGGTGAACTGGATGCCCTCGCCATCATTGTCACCGCCTGCGCCCATGATCTCAGGCTTCCATTCTCGGATACCGGTGATGACGTTGTCCTCAATGCAGGCATTCATCATGCCTGGCTTATAGGCTTTGATGCCGAACTGCGCGGTGATGGTGCAACGCCGCACAGCACAGTGCTCGCTGCCATTCATGCGCACGGGGCCATTCACCGTGATACCTTCCAGATAGACCCAGTTGCGATTCGTGAGGCTGATCTCGCTGAAAATGGCCTTCCCGCTCGTGCTGCGATAAACAATGGGCTGCCCCGTCTCACCATCGCGATTAAAGACGACCGCGCCGTAGTCGCCATCTGCCAGCAGCAGCACTTCGCCGGGCTGCACCGCATTCAAATCGGCCTTCGCGCCATTTTTGAGCACCGCATCGGATTTCGCGATGGCTTCGGGCCTTGTGCTGGCTTTTACGATTTGCATAGCATCGCCGCCATCGGGGTCATGCAGCTTCACTTCTATTTCATAATCAGTTCCCGGCTCTAAATCGAACACGCTGCCGGACAAACGATTCGTCCAAGTGATGATCGGATTTGTCTTCTGACTAGCCCCTGCAGGCACACGCCGCAGTGGCAAGCTAGCCCGCCAATCAGGGTCGCCTTGTTTGCGGTATTTGACCTCACAAGTCGCATCAAGATCGTCATCACCCTCGATCTGCCATTCGAGGGCCAAATGGGTGAGCGTGGGATAGGGCGTGGTGATTTCCAACGGTGTGGTGAAGTCTGCGGCCTGGAGTAGTGGCAGCAGCAAGAGATAGGCGAGCGTACGCATGATGTGAATCACTTGAGTAGTGCCGCCACCGCATCACCACTGATGTCTTCCGTCAGCACGGCAAAGAGTGACGGATTCCAAGGATCGAGCTGGACTTGAAATTCGCCCACGCGGCCGAGTTTTTCGCCGGTGCGGAGGTTCACGACGTGGCCGGGCTGTTGGAGCTTCGCGGTGAAGGTGGTGGGCTTTTCGAGCTGCTCGTTGCCACCGACTTGGGCCAGCTCCTCGCGCATTTTATACTCCACATTGCGCTCAAAGGCGATGAGTCGGGCCTTTTCGCCGACTTTGAAACGATGCACGCGCACGCGGGCCGCGGCAGGCACATTCACGGGCGGACGCACGCCGCGCTCGGCGAGGAGTTGGCGGATGGCTTCGAGCGGTGCGGTGTCGAAGTCGGTCTTCAAGCGATTCACGGGGTAGTTGCTGAGTGTGGTGGCGGTTTCTTCAAAGGCTTTTTCGCCAGGATTTGTGCCGGTGGTGACGCGGACAGTTTCAGGAGAATCACCGGCGGGCCACTCGAAGTTCGCTCGCAGTGTGCCGTGCTCGTCAAAAAGGCCATTGGGGCCGTCGGCAATGACCAGGCGGTTTTCTCGCTTTGCAAAAGAGCGGGCGGCGCCACGCTCGGCATCGCTCATGGCCCAGCTCTGTGGCAGGATAAGCAGGCGCGGTGTCGTAGGCAGGCCTTTGGCGAGTTCTTCGCCCGCGATGAAGGTGGGGCTGAAGCCGAGATCTTGCAGCGCTTTGAGCCAGGCATTGCGCACGACGGCATGGCGATTGTGATCCGACTCATAACTGCTGAAACGGCGTAGCCAAGTGCTGCCATCGGCGGTGGACTCCATGAGCCATGCGGCCTGGATGCTGGGCTGCGAGTAGTGAATCATGAGCGGGTCACGCTCGCGCTCGGCCAGCATGAAGAGCTTCGCCAGTGGTGTGGTGAGTGATTTGAAAACGGGCGCGAGTGCCCTGCCCTTCGCGGTGAGCGGCAGCTCCGGCTTGGAGTAGTCCAGCACGTCCTCGCTCCACCAGATGATGCTGCCTTTGTCACCCTCCAGCAGCAGATGCCACAGGCGGCGCATGGCGGCGTTCGTGTCTTTTTCAAACACGGTGGCAAGGATGGGCTTGCCCGGCATGAAGGAGCCGATGATCTCGCGCGAGTTGCAGATGTCGTAAGGCTCCACCCAGTCGAGCACTTGGCTCATGCGCCACAAATCGTAACCACCGAAAGCGTGCGGCATCTGTGTGCCTTCGATGCCGGCTGGCGTGGCGGGATCGGCCTCATGCGAGGCTTTGCGGAAATGATCCAGTGCACGAGCGAGCGCGAGGTCCATGTAGCTGCGATGATCGGCCCAAGGCGCGAAGTTCCAGCGTGTGCGTTCTTGCTTGGCCTTCGCGAGATCGAGCTTAGCGGCGCGGACTTCAGCCCAATCCGTCCCCGCTTCCGGGCCGGGCTTGGCGGAGCCCATGCGCTGTTTGATTTGATCCGTGGTGAAGGGCATGACGGCATCCCAGCTCGCGAAACTCGTCTCCCACTGCGCGTTCAGCGCCTCCAGTGCGTTGTAGCGTGTCTTGAGCCATTCACGGCAGGCTGCGAGGGATGTGGGCGAGAAGTCATAGTCAAAAGGGTTCGCCGAGATGGTGGTGGAGAGTTCGTCACGCAGGTCATAGAGCAGCGGTGCCTGCGGTGCGGCCTCGCGAGCGGTTTTCTTCATGCGGTCGCTCATGCGCTGGAGCCAGTCGGTGTCCTCAAGTGGGTAATCGCGAACAAGCGATGCCATGTCGCGCGTCTTGGCCCAATCCGTGACAAACTTATCCCAGTTCGTGACCTTGGAGCGGAACTTCAGGCACAGGCCTTCATTGATGATGTTCTCGACGTAGTGGCCGAAGCCATTCTGTTTGTAGAAAGAGGCATCGCCACCCGGTCCGATCATGCCGCTGTTGATGCCCAGCTCACGGAGGCGCTCCGGCAAGGCAGGATGTGTGAGAGCCTTCTGCCCGCTTTCGCCCATCCAGAGGATGACGCGGTAGTCGGTCCATGGGCGAAGGTTTTGGGCATTGAT
>JBDNIB010000142.1:0-3706 GCA_041688535.1 Prosthecobacter sp. | reverse complement strand
GACAAACTTCGCGTCATCATCCTCGCCCTGGGTGATGTCCACCTCGATCACGCGCTCGTTGTCCTCGGAGGTTTGATACACTTGGGTGCGCGAGCATGGAATCGCCGTATTCTTGGGAATGACGATGGAGTTCATTAGTTTTTCCTCCTGAGTCTTGGCGTTGTATACCATCGCCAACGTGCCGTAGCTGGCGTTGCAGACCTCCTGAATCTTGGCCGAGCGCTTCGCGAACAGGGCCGCGCCGAGCGCCACGCACTCATCCACGTTGCCGCAGGACTTGGGCGTTTTGCCAAACATCTTTTCGAGCATCTGCTTCACCTTGGGCAAACGAGTGGAGCCACCAACCAGCACGACATGGTCAATGTCCGAGGGCTTCAGCTTCACGGAATCCAGCGCCTGCTCGACAAGGAACACGGTGCGGGTGAGCATGTGACGGATCAATTTCTCAAATCCTTCGCGCGTCAGGTCGATGCGAGCGATGCCACTGTTCTGGTCGTTCGCCACGGTGTCATTCACGCGCTGGAGCTTCGAGAGCATCTTCTTCGCGTCCTCCGTGGCGTGCAGCACGCGACGGCGGTGACGCTCGTCACTGTAGAGAGCGGCCCCGGTCTGCTTCTTGTACTGCTCGGCATAGGCTTCGAGCAGGATGTCATCAAAGTTGCTGCCGCCGAGGTGGCGAGCGCCCTCGGAAGTGAGGATTTTGATCAGGTCGCCCTCCACTTCGAGAATCGTGGTATCCAGGGTGCCGCCGCCGAGGTCATAGACCAAGATGCGGCCCTTCACGCCCTGGGAGTGCGCGTAGTAAACCGCCGCCGCCGTCGGCTCGTTCACCAGTCGCTTCACCTTCATGCCCGCCATCTCCGCTGCGGCGATGGTGCTCTTACGCGCGAGCTCGTTGAAGTTCGCCGGCACGGTGATGACCACCTCGGTGATGTCGCCGCAGATTTTCGAGCAGTCGCGTTTCAGCTTGGACAGGATCAGCGCGGAGATTTCCGCCGGGGTCCATTTTTTGCCGTCGATTTCGACCAAATGCTCCGGGTCATCCATGTAGCGCTTGATCTGGAAAATCGTACGGTCCGGCTCGCCGCCATCACGCGCGGCACTGCCGACGAGCTTCACATCCTCATGGGAGTCAAAAAACACCACGGAAGGCGTCAGGCGCTCGCCATCGGAGTTCGGCACGATTTCGGGATTGCCATCCGGTTTCAGGTAGGCCAGCCCGGAGAGGGTGGTGCCAAGGTCGATTCCAACGTATTCAGCCATAATGTGTAAAAGTGTGTGCTCAGGCGAGCGCTATTGACTGGAGGTGCGCACCTCCACTTTACGCAGGATAATCTCGTGCCCCTCGCCACGCGAGAAGATAAAACCAGAACGGCAGCTTTCCGTCACCCGCGCCTTCGACTTGCCTGGCAGCGAATCCACCACGGCGATGCGCTTGCGCAGCTCCAGATCAACCTCCGTGCCGGAGGGCACGTCAAATTCCGTCACGCTATGCTGGTGCAGGATGTCCTCAAACGAAGCCCGCAGGGTCTTGAGCTGTTGCGGCACGTCGCTGCCGTTCGTGCCGGCGTAGCGGGCCACCAGGGCGTCAATCAGGTAGATGCGCTTGATGATGTCATTGGCGAACATGACGACCATGCCTTCCTCCGTGGGCAGGCCGCGGCGCATGATCTCATGTTTCTCCTCCAGCTCCGCAAGCTGACCGCGCAGACGTTTGTCGATGTCCTGCCAGTGCTTGAGCTGCGCCTCCGCCTGCGCAAACTCCTGCTTGCGGCCTTCCAGGCGGGCCAGTTCGGCCCTGGTTTCGTCGATCTGGCCGGTGGCACGCTGCTGCGTGGTGCCCAGGTCGGCGATGCGCTTCTCCAGCTCCGCAATGCGCTTCTTCTGCTCCACCTCGTAATTTTGCAGCGTGGCGGCCTGCTTCTGGATGTCGGCGCTGAATTTCTTGAACTCGGCGTCGGCCGCCTCGCGATCCTTGCGTACCTGCTCGGCACGCGCGGTTTCGCGGTTCAGGGCCTCCTGCGCGGCGTTCAGCTTCACCTGGATGGCCAGATCCTCCTCCGCCGCCTTGCGCAGGGATTTATTGATCTCCGTCTGGCGGGACTCCAGCCCGGTCAGCGCCTGGCCGAGTCCGAGAATCTTGCCGCCGACATTGAGATAGTCGCCCAGTTCGGCCTGGCGCGCGGTGATCTTGGACTGCAGCACCTTCTGCGCCATGTCCGCCTCGCCCAGCGCCAGTTTCTGCGCGTCATGCGTCTTGATGAGGCGTTCTTCCTCGGCTTTCAGGTTCTGCACGCGATCAAGCCGCTGCCGCAGCTCGTCCTCGATCGCGTTGGCATCTTTTTTCGCCGCATCGGCCTTGAGCTTCGCTTCCTTGGCCTCTTTAACGGATTCAGCGAGCTGGGCTTCCGCCACGCGTGACTGCTTCTGCGCCGCCTTGAGCCGCGCGGTCTCCTTGTCCACGTCCGCCTGCGCCTTCATCACGCGCTCCTCGCGCAACTGGTGCGCCTGCTCCAACTGCGAAATCTGCTGCTGTAGTTCGGCGAGTTTCTTGTTCTGGCTGTCGGTGCTGACATTCAGCCGGGTGACGAACTGTGTGGCCTCGTCACGCTCCTTGGTGACGGTACCCAGCAGCGCCTGGATGCCCGCTAGCTCCGTGTTCATGGCTGGAATCTGTTTGCGCAGTGCTTTTTCTTCCGTGCGGGCCTTCTCGGCGGCGGCATCCGCATCGCTGCGTTTTTGCTCGGCGGCCTGCTGTACGGTCAGCGCCTTCTCAGCCCGCTTTTCAGTGTCCGCAGCCTTGGCCTCGGCGGTTTTGACGGTCTTGGTGAGTTCGGCGAGCTGCTGGTTCTCGTTTTTGAGCGTGGCCTCGATCGTGGCGATTTCTTTCTGCAGTTTTTCCTGGCTGCGGGCCAGCTCGGCGCGGGCCTTATCCTCGACCTGGCGCTGTTTCTCGGTGTCTTTGAGCGTTTGGGTGGCGGTGGCGAGGCGGGCATCCACGTCTGCCAGCTCCAGCAGGCGTTTTTCCGCGCTGGCGATGCGTTCCAGCACGCCTTTGAGCCGGGTTTCGGCGGCATTGGCCTCCGCGAGTTTCGCCTTCGTCTCAGCTTCGAGGTTCGTGCGCTTATCACCCAGAATTTTGTCGAGGTTGACCGACTCAATGTGCAGGGCCTCCACGGCAGCGTCGGCCTCCTGGCGTTGCTGGAGGGATACCTTGAGCGTGGCAGCGGCTGCGTCGCGGTCTTTGGTCAATCCGGCGAGTTCAGCCTGCAAATTGTCCGCTTCCGCACGGGTTTGCGTCACACTGCCACGCAGGTCTGGCAGCACGCTTTCGAGTTCGGTGCGTTCCTTGGCGAGACGCTGCGTTTCTGCCTGCAGCTTGTCACGCTCCTGGGTCAGGGTGGCGGCGGCGGCAGTAAGCTCGGCATGCCGTTGATTTGCCTCTGCAAGTTCCTTCAAGCGCTCCTCCAGCCCGGCCGTCTGCTGGGTGAGCTCGGCCACCCGGCTATCAGCAGTGCTGACTTCCTTCTGCCGTCCGGACAGCCGCTCCTGCAAATTCTGATGATCCGACTCGGCGGCGGCGAGTTTCTGCTGCGTGCTGGCATGCGTCGCCGTGAGTGTGGCGATGACGGACTCCAAGCCACTGATTTTCTCCGCCAGCGTGAGCTGCTGCTGGGAGCTTTTTTCAGCGGCGGCAGCAGCGGCG
>JBDNIB010000141.1:0-3669 GCA_041688535.1 Prosthecobacter sp. | reverse complement strand
CTGGCACAGGGCAGCGGCCATCTGACGCGGCGGGAAGATCTGATCGTCAGCGCGGCGGGGCCGGTGCTGCAGATTCTTGTGGGGCTGGCGGTGGGCTGGTCAATCACGCTTTGGCAGGTGCCGTCCCTGTGGCTGCGGGAGATGCTGGATGCCTTCACTGTCGTCAGCCTGTTCTGGGCGCTGCTGAATCTGATCCCCATCGTGCCGCTGGACGGCGGGCGGCTGTGTCTGGCGACGCTGGGTGCGGCCAAACAACGGCAGGCGCTGACGATCAGCCTCGTCTGTGCCGTGCTCATGGCGCTGTTTTCGTTTCAGCGCGAGCTGTGGCTGGGATTGCAGAACGGTGTGCTGAGTCTGCTGGAAATCCGCGCGCACACGCGTGTCGGCGGCGGCATCTTCACACTGCTGCTGTTTGGCATGCTGGCCTGGAATAATTGGAAGCAGCTCCGCCATGAGCCGCAAATTCCCTGGATGAACGCACGATAAAGCTGCATTGCAGCGTTTCACCCGCATGCGCATCGCTCCGCTCCTCCTCACGCTCCTGTTTTCCCCGGTTCTCGGCCACGCCCAGTCGCCGCAGCCCGAACTGATCTCCCCACAGGTCAAAACGGCCGTGGAGAAGGCGGTGAGCTGGCTGATGAAGCAGCAGAAAGCCGCCGGCTTCATCGTGGATGAAAAAACCGACGCAAAACCCCGGCGCGGCGACCTGCCCTCCCACAGCGCGGCGATGACCTCGCTGGCGCTGATGGGCTTTGCCTCCGTCGGCCACATGCCGGACGATCCCACGCCGGAAGGCCAGGCCTGCGGCAGGGCATTGCGCTATGTGGTGGAAGGCATTGAGCCGGATGAAAATGGCTACCTCGGCCGCAGCGACCGCTCGCGCATGTACGGCCACGGCATTATCTCGCTGATGCTGGCGGAGATGCTTGGCCATGCGCCCGATGAGGCCACCGACCGCCGCCTGCGCATGCTGCTGCAAGGGGCGATCCAGCTCATCATCCGCTCCCAGCAGGTGCCGAAGAGCGAGGCAAACCGCGGCGGCTGGCGCTATGAGCCGAGTTCCAGCGACAGCGACATCTCCGTGAGCGTCTGGCAGGTCATGGCGCTGCGCGCGTCCAAGAACGCCGGCTTTGACGTGCCGAAGGAGGCCATCGACAACGCCATCGCCTACATCAAGCGCAGCTACCGCGTGGAGCGCGACTCCAATGGCAATCCCAAGAGCGACAACGCCGCGTTCAGCTACGAGCCCTATGGCGGCAGGCAAACCTTCTCCACCACAGCGGCGGGCCTGCTCTCCCTGCAAGTCTGCGGCCAGTATGACACCCCGGAGGTCGTCGGCTCCGCCAACTGGCTGATCAAATCCCCGCCTGAGCTCAACGAACCCTGGTACTTCTACGGCTGCTACTACTACGCCCAAGGCATGTACCAGCGCGGTGGCGACCACGCCGCCACCGCCCGCCAGAAGACGGAGCAGACCCTCATCGCCGCGCAGTCCGAGGACGGCAGTTGGTATCCGCGCAACGGCAACGAAAAAAGCGCCGGAGCCGTCTATGCCACCTCGCTCGCCTTGCTGAGCCTGTCAGTGCATCACCACTTCCTGCCGATTTATCAGAAGTAGCCGATCAAGGGTCGGGTCGCCCTGACGGGATTTGCGCCCGTCAGAGCTCCCACACCACCGGACGTGCGGTTTTCCGCATCCGGCGGTTGGTGACGTTGCGATCTTTACTTCGCGAGATCAGTTGGCGTGATAAACCCATGTCTCTTGAGCACGCGGTTGTTGAGGGCTTCTTGCAGCACGGCGTGCCTCGGCCATGCGGCCAGGCTCCGCGACTGCTGGGATGCCCAGGCGGGTGAGGGCGGCGCGGCGTCCGCTGGCGTTGTGCCAGCGTTGCCAACGCCGAGCGGAGCGAGACAGCCAGCCAGCAGGCTGCCCGCGCGAGCGGGTGAGGGCCTGGGGCGGCCCGAAGCAAATGCTCAATGGCCGAATGCCGCCATTGGGTTTGAAGCTGCCGTTGAGCAGCTTCGCTTTGATCCCGATGCCGTGTTTCGCGAGGTGTTCCCGCAATTGATTCGCTGCGCTCACCCCTGCGGGGCAGCACTGCGGCTGGATGCGGCAGGTAGCCACGCCCGTGCCAGCCGCGATTAGGAGAGTGGAGCATGACTCCATGGTGTCCAAGGCCAGCATGCTGTCAGCAGGAAAACTTGAATTCAGCGGAGAAGGGCGGCATTGGGAATGCCGCGATCCCAGCCATGAAGCCCTACTACATCACCACCGCCATCGACTACACCAACGCGCCGCCGCACATCGGCCACGCGTATGAAAAAGTGCTGGCGGATGTCATGGCGCGGTTTCAGCGGTTGAATGGGCGCGAGGTGTATTTCCTCACCGGCGTCGATCAACACGGCCAGAAGGTGCAAAAGAGCGCGGACAAGGCCGGGCTGTCGCCACAGTTGTTCGTCGATGGCATCACGCAGCATTTTACCGCGCTGTGGGACAAATTGAACGTGCGTTTCGACGGCTGGGCTGCGACGACGGACATCAAGCACAAGCGCGTGGTGCAGGCCATGCTGCAAAAGCTGCATGACTGCGGCCAGCTTTACAAAAAGAGCTACGCCGGCTTCTACTCGGTGCGTCAGGAGCAGTTCCTCACCGACAAAGAACGCGGCCCTGACGGCCAGTTCGGCGCGGAGTGGGGCGAAGTCGTCGAATTGCAGGAGGAGAACTGGTATTTCCGCCTCAGCGACCACGTCGAGTGGCTGAAAAACTACATCCGTGGCAATCCCGACTTCATTTACCCGCCGCACCGTGCCAACGACGTGCTCAACTCGCTGGATGGCAACGCGCAGGATCTCTGCATCTCGCGTCCGTTGGAGCGCCTGAGCTGGGGCATTCCCCTGCCCTTCGACGAAAAATTCGTGAACTACGTCTGGTTCGACGCGCTGACGAACTACATCAGCTTCGCTGGTTATCTGGCCGAAGAAGTCGGCAACGAAGGTCTGCCGCAGTTCGAAAAAATCTGGCCTGCCGATGCCGAGATCATCGGCAAAGACATCCTCGTACCCGCGCATGCCGTCTATTGGCCGATCATGCTGCACGCACTCGGTTTCCCCGACGATCAAATCCCCAAGCTCATCGTCCACGGCTGGTGGAACATGAAAGGGGCCAAGATCAGCAAGAGCCTCGGCAACGTGATCGATCCGAACGTGCTCTCAGACACCTTCACGCCCGACGGCCTGCGTTATTACCTCATGCGCGACATCGCCACCGGCTACGACGCCGATTTCAGCGACGAGCGCATCATCATGTCCTACAACAAGGAACTCGCCGGTGGTCTGGGCAATCTGCTCAACCGCTCAATCAACATGGCGCAGAAGTATCGCGCAGGCGTGCTCACGCCCGGCGACTACGATGACGAGCTCAATCAAGCTCTGCGCCAGACCGTCGCCGAGGCCCTGCCGCTCTACCTTGAAAAGATGAACGGCTGGGACATCCACGAAGGCATCGCCGCCGCATGGAAGATCGTCAGTCATGCCAATGCGTTCGTCGATAACACGAAGCCCTTCTCCCTCGCCAAAGATCCTGCGCAAGCCGCCCGCCTCGACAGCGTGCTCTACCACCTCGCCGAGGCGCTCACGCACGTCAGCGTGCTGCTCAATCCGATCATGCCG
>JBDNIB010000140.1:0-5333 GCA_041688535.1 Prosthecobacter sp. | reverse complement strand
TTTTCAATCTATCTGCCTGCTTGCGGTTCCACGCAGACCCCCGTCACACCGGATAAAAAGCTGCTCGAAAGCATTTCTGACAATGAATCCTCGACCATTCTGATCGTGGATGATGAGGACTCCGTGCGGCAAGTCATGGAATATGTGCTCACCAGCCAGGGACATAGGGTGCTCATCGCCAGCGACGCCAAGGAGGCGTGGGTGCTGTGGCGTAAACATGCATCCATCATCAAACTGGTCATCACCGACATCATGATGCCAGGCGGCACCAGTGGCTTTGATCTGGAAAAGGCCATCAAGGACACCGATCCCACCGTGCCGGTCGTCTTCACCTATGGTTACTGCTCCAACAAACTTAGCAACACCAAGGAACTGATCGCGGGCGAAAACTTCCTCTCGAAGCCCTTCGGCATGGTGCAGTTGCTCAACATTGTGAGCAGCGCCATGCTGAGTTCAGCCAGATTGTAAACCAATAGCGGCAGGCCAAAACGAAACGGCGTTCTTCGACGGCCCGTTTATTCCATTTGCAGCTGCCCCCAAAGCAGCGTCGCAATGCCCATTCTCAAGTGATTGCAGCTCAATCCACCGCCGTCTGGTCCAGCACCTCGCCCAGGGCTTTCAACAGTGTGTCCGCCGTGTAGGGCTTGCGCAGGAAATGCCGCACTCCCAGGCTGGTCACTTGTGCCTGCATTTGCTGATTCAACCCGCTGGCACCGACGATTGGCAGTCCAGGACGAATTTTGAGCAGCGCCTGGATCAGCGCCGGACCGTCCATATTGGGCATCATCATGTCGGTGATGACCGCCGCCGGCTTCTCCGCGCTCTTCAGGAAAGTGGCGATGGCATCCGTGCCGTCGCAGGCGGTGATCACTCGGTAGCCAAAGGCTTCCAAGGTGTGCTGGGTGGCGGTGCGAATGGCGGTCTCATCATCCACCACGAGGATGAGTTCCCCCTGCCCTTGACGGCGGGGCGAATCCACCACCGGTGCGGCCGTGACATCCGCCGCAGTTTTGGCTGGCAGATATACACGGAACACCGTCCCCTTCCCCATCTGGCTCGTGAGATCAATGAAACCGTGGTGTGATTTGAGGATGCCCAGCGTGGTGGACAATCCCAGCCCCGTTCCCTTGCCCAGCTCCTTGGTGGTGAAAAACGGATCAAAGATGCGGTCCCGCAGTTCGGCAGGGATCCCCACTCCGGTGTCCCGCACTTCAAATAGCACATGGGGTCCTAGGCTCGCATCCGGGTGCATGCTCTTGAATTGTCCGTCCACCACCACATTACCCACCGTGACAGCCAGTCCCCCCCCATCGGGCATGGCATCACGGGCGTTCACACAAAGATTGAGCAGCACCTGATGCAACTGCGTGGGGTCGCCCTCCACATTCCATGTCTCCCCGGCACAGTTGACCGCGCACTTGATGGACTTGGGGAAGGTCTCATTGATGAGTTGCTCGATTTCAAGCAGCACATCTTTGGGTCGCAGCAGCAGCGTACGCCCCTCCACTCCGCGCGCAAAACTCAGAATCTGTTTTACCATGTCCGCCCCGCGGTTCGCGCTGGTCTCCAGGGAGTTGAGCAGCTCAATGTCACGCGGCTGGGAAAGTTTCATGCGCAGGATCGTCAGCGACATCAGAATCGGCGTCAGCACATTGTTTAAATCATGCGCCACCCCGCCGGCCAGCGTGCCGATGCTCTCCATGCGCTGCGCGCGCAAAAACTGGGACTCCATACGCCGTTTTTCGGTCACGTCCGTCATGAAGCCCTCAATGTACACCATCTTTCCATCCTCGGAGGGAATACCCTGACCGCGTTCCCAGATCCATTTTTCCATCCCTGCCGCCGTACGGATGCGGTAGGTCAGCTCAAACTGCTTCCCAGCCGCAATCGCCTCATCAACCGTTTTGCGCACATGGTCCTGGTCATCCGGGTGGATCAAATCTCCAAACGACGACACACGATTGCCCACCAGCTCGTCCGCGTCGTATCCCGTCAGCTCACGACAGCCCTCACTGGCGAACTCAAACGTCCATTTTTCATCGATCTGTGAGCGATAGGCCGCGCCCGGAAGATTACCCATGAGCGTCGAGATCATACGCTCATTCTCGCGCAGCGCCTCGATGGCACGCTGCCGGTCCTGTTCTTTGGCCACTGCTTCCAGGGCAAAGGACAAATCGTCCGCCAGTGCAGTGAGCACACGGATCTCCGCCTCCTGGAAATAGTCAGACACGTCCGCATAAATCAAGAGCACTCCGATAAGCCTGCCGTCGGGTTTCAACGGAAAGGCCGCGCAGGAATGAAAACCGCGCTCCAACGCCTGCTCGCGGTACAAAAACGTGTCGTCACTCGCGACATCATTGGAAATCGCATGGGAGCCGCTGCGGAAGGCACGTCCCGCCGGCCCGGCACCCGAGGGATCATCATCCCGCATCAGAAACACGAGTCCATTGAGGTAGCCTTGATGGCTGCCCGCACGGGCCACGGGTTGCAGTTGGGCCGTGGCTTCATCATACAGCCCGATCCACGCCATCCGCATCTTCCCCTCCTCCACCGCGATGCGCACCGCCGACTCATAGAGTTTCTGGGGGTCGCGAATGCGCACAATCGCCTCGTTGATGCTGCTGGACATCGCATGCAGCCGGTTCAGGCGCAGCAGCCGCTGCTCGTCCAGCTTGCGCTCATGAATATCGAGCGCCGAACCCGCCATCCGGTAAGGTTCACCCTGCTCATCCCACAGCGCCTGGCCGCGTGCCTCAAACCAGCGGTATTCTCCCGACTTCACCCGGATACGGTATTCGATGCAGAACACCTCGCGTTGTTCCAGATGATTCTCCAAACCTGTGCGCACGCGTGGCAGATCCTCCGGGTGCATCTTCTGTTCCCAGGCGAAAAACAGGCTCGGAAACTCCGCCTGGTTATAACCCAGCAGCTCGCGAAACCGCGGCGAGTAATAGACCCCGCCGGTGCGGATGTCCCAGTCCCAAACCCCTCCAGTGGAACCTCTGGCCGCCAGCGAATAGCGCTCCTCACTGCGCCGCAGCGCCATTTCCGCCTGATGGCGTTCCATTTCGGCCGCTGCCCGCACCGCAAAAATTTGAAACATCGCCTGCAAGCGCTCGCGGTGGTCCAGCGCATGGTCACTGAACGCCGCGATCATGCCTATCACCCGTCCGTCCGTCGCATACAGCGGCATGCCGATGTAGCTGTTCACATCCAGCTCTTGCAGCAGTGAGTCATTGGGGAAATGCTTCTTCACATCGCCGTCGAAGTAACAGACCTCCCCGCTCGCCACGTTGTAACAGGGCGTGCCAACGAGCGAATAAGTGCGGTTCCCCTGAATCTTGCCGTCCGCGCAAAAGCCCAGCGTGCGCACCATGCGGTCACGCTCGGGAATAATCATCGCCACCTGCGCGTACCGCGCCTCCAAAGTTCGTGCCAAGTGCAGGCACAGCGATTGGAAAAAAGTCTCGCCACTGCGTGAATCCACGCCTTCCGCCATCGCCCGCAATGCCTCCTCGACCTTTTTCTCCAAGGTGATGTCCGAGGCGAGCGAGAGAATGGATTGGATTTCCCCATGCTCGTTCAACAGCGCCGAATTGTGCCATTCACACACCAGCACCCGCCCATCCCGGGTGAAATTACGGTTGATGCAACTGTTGCGCGACTCGGATCGGTCCAGCAGCCGGCTCAGCGTGGGTTTCACCCGCGACAGATCGTCCGGGTGAACAAAATTCCATTCGAGATGATTCCGCCCCATGGCTTCCTCGGCGCTCCAGCCAAAGATCTTCTCCGCCTGGGGCGACCAGCGGCAGATGCGCCCACGTGGGTCGCTTTCGACCAGCGCAAGCGATGTATTTTCCAGGTGAAACAACAGTGCGGCATGCGCCTGCTGCAGCGCCTCCTCCTGCTCCCGGCGTGCAGTGAAGTCCCTGAGATTGCCGATGACGGCCACCGGTTTTCCTTCTGCGTCACGGACCACGGAGCGGTTGTCGCTGATCCACCGATAACCTTCGTTCTTGTGCCGGAAGCGATATTCCAGCACTGCTTGAAAATCGCCGTTCACATTGCGTTCCAACAGTTGCTCCAGACGGTCCCGCCGCAGTTCATAGTCCTCGGGATGAATCCGTGAAACCATAAATTGGATGCCCCCCGCAATGCACTCCTCCATGCTGAATCCCAACACCTGCTCCACCGCCGGACTGATGTAATCGTAGGTCAGCGTCGGCAGGCTCAGACAGTACACCGGGTCTTTTGTATTCCCCAGCACGACCCGGAAGCGTTCCTCGCTGCGTCGCAGTTCAGTTTCGACCCTTTTGCGCTTCGAAATGTCACGCACCGCACCCACCAGCCGCTCCACCCCAAGGATCTCGGCCTTGCGCATGTTCACCTCCACCCAGAACACCTGCCCCGAGACCGTGCATGCCTGCCACTCAAACAACTGCGGCCCTTCATTCGCCGCCTTGTGCATCCACTGCCTTGCCTCATCCTGTGTGTAGGGCGGCACATTCGCACTGATTTCTGCCACCGATAAATTTTTCATGTCCTCCGGGCGGCAGTCATACAGCTCACCAGCGCGTTGATTGACCTCCAGGATAGTGCCCGTGTCGATGTCATGGATGAAGACCGCGTCGTTGATGCATTCGAAGACACTGCGAAACCATTCGGCGCTTACCTCCTGTTTCAAATTGTCTTCGGCTAGTTTCATCATTCGCAGGGGGGGATTCATCAAGGCTGCTTCAGTTCATCTGCAATACCGGCTCAGCCATCGCTCTGGCTTCTGCCCCGCGAATCGCCAGCGCCAGCGCCTTCAAGCCATGCTCCTTCGCGACGTAACCATGCACATCATTTCGGCTTACCACCGGCAGCATGTCTGCGGTGGAATGGCTGCTGAAAACGATGACTTTCATTCCCGTCTCGATGAACTCTCCGGCTTGTTCGATCAGATCGACCGCCGAACCATCCGGCAGCGTCATGTCAGCGACCATCACATCGACTCGGCGTGATTGCAAAACACCTAGTGCCGTCGCCACACTCTCCGCCTCCTCCAACTGCATATCAGGCAGATACTTGCCCAAGGCGGCGTGCATCACCTCGCGATAGATGGCATGATCCTCCACGAGTAAGACCACGGTGGCTCTGCCTGAACAATGGGAATGCCGGTTTGCCTGTTGCATGAATGAAAGTGAATATCTGATTGCCTCTGAACTTCCATTAACATACAGCAAATCTAACCTGTGAAATGTGGATGCACCAAAATGAGCTAATTGCAAAACCCCTGAAAACCAACGCTGTTTAGGCTAAATGTGTTATCTGCCATAACTGATCGCAACACA
>JBDNIB010000139.1:0-8107 GCA_041688535.1 Prosthecobacter sp. | reverse complement strand
GGCGTTGTTCGTGCTCATGTCAGTTCAGCGAAGTGCGTGCTGCCATAGGTGCCCACGCGGTCCATCTGCTGCAGTTCCGCCGTGACCTGTGGGTGAAGGCGGAACTGCGCGCGAATGTTCGCTGGAATGAAATCGATCGTCAGACCAGCAGAGCGCATGAGTATTTTTGCGCCGGGGGCGCTGTTTTGCAGGATCAGCTCCCACTCATCGCGCAAGGCCGTCGGATCATGGGCAGCGAGCCAGTCTTGGTGGTCGAGTAGAACGAAATGCGTGTAGCGGCCGGGATGCTCGCGCAGAAAATTCGACACCGTGGCGGTGTGTGCCGTGACGTGGCCGGCATGTTGCGCCAGCGTGCTCATGGCGGTCTTTTGCAGGTAGTTGGGGCAGCAGTGTGGCTCATAGTGGCCGGTCATGTAGGCACGCCAGAAATAATTGTCCGTGATGGGCACGGCGGTGAGCACGTTTTTGAGCTTGTCACGGATGTACCAAGCCAGACCGCCGGGATACTGTGTCTCGATGAGATTGATCTGCGGTCGCGGCACGCCCAGCAGTGTCATCAGGGCCGGCTGACGTACCAGCCAGCGAGATATTTTGCCCCAGAGGTCAGGCTCCATCTGCTGGTAGATCGACGCCTGTTCCGCGAGGCTAGTGGCATTCAGCAGGCAGAGCGCCATGTCCCGCAGGTTGTCACGCGCACTGAAGAGCGCCTTCAGCATCAGCCATGCGGCGGTGCCGGAGGTGCCGTGGTAGTAAAAGGAGCGGCGCAGGGAGCGTGGGTCGAAGAAGACGATTTTTTCATCCCAGTAGCCTTGCGCATAGGGCGGGAGAAGATCCCGCACTGCCGCATAAATCTGTCGATAACGCCTGGTCGCGCCCTGGCCGAACATTTCGAACAATGCCGCGTGATCCTGGTTGCGCAGCAGGGCTAGCTTCAGTTCCAGCAGCGCGTTCTAGCGGAAGTTCATGTCCACGGCATGGATTTCCGCTGGCGTGTCGAGCAAGTAATCCAGCGCATTGCAGCCGGCGCTGGTGATCATCACGACGCGGCTGCGAGAATCGAGCTGAAGCAGATGACGGTCGATGCGCGGATCTTCCCACGCGCAGTTGTAGATGAGCTGGGTGCCATGCACATGCCGGAACACGGCGTCATGGGAGGATTTGATGAGGGAGCGGCGTCTGACGGTCGGTGGTGCGGCTGTCATAGAAAAGAGAGCCGATGTGTTCTTGACGAAACCGTACAACGCCAGCCATGCCTCGTCACAGTGCCGTCACAGTGCCGTCACAGTGCCGTCACGCGGCGGGCGCTCAGTGTGAGTCAGGCAGCTTCATCTGCCACACAGAGCTGGCCTTGGGCTGGCGGTTCTTTTCATCGTTGAAGTGGCGCAGGTGCGCCTGCCGGACAAACAAGATGCCGACAATGAACAGCGCCAGTGCCAGCAGCGGTACGCCGTGATGCCGGATGAAGCGCGTTTTTTTGCGCCATGCGAGATAGCTTTGCAACTCGTCTTGATAGGTTTTGTTCATGCCGATTTCTTGAACGCCTGAAGGGCGCTGACAAACAAGATCGGGTGACAAGTGCGTGACGGCTCAGCGAA
Source organism: Prosthecobacter sp. (assembly GCA_041688535.1). Taxonomy (GTDB): domain Bacteria; phylum Verrucomicrobiota; class Verrucomicrobiia; order Verrucomicrobiales; family Verrucomicrobiaceae; genus Prosthecobacter. Next base: position 6,512 of record JBDNIB010000139.1, on the reverse strand, counting down.
ACACCGCATCCACTCCCATGGCGCTTTCACGGGCGAATTTGGGAATCCAGCCGGGCCTGCGTTTCGCGATCACGCGGTAGATCATCGAGAGTAAATGCAGGGTGACGAGGCGGTCCACGATGCGGTAGCCACGCTGGCGGCGGAACAGTAGTTGCAGCCCCCAGGCCAGATAACGCGGCTGCAACAGCAGTGGCGTGAAGTCCAGCTTCACACGGTAGCGGTAACGCGGACCTCTTTTGGGATACTTCAATTTATAAGCCTGCTTGGCGGTGCGAACGCGCTCGAGCAACGCCGCGTCGTCGCTGCCAAAGCAAAACTCGCGGGCCAGGGCGAGAAGTTGGAAGGTGGCATGCATGAACTCGATGTCCCCCACCGGCATGCCCGCCTGTGCGGCGAGGGTTTTCATCTGGATGATGCGCTCCAGCGAGCGGGTGGCGGCGCGCAGGCTGCCCTCCGGGTCCTGCACGAAGAACCGCAGTACCCGGCGCACGCTGTGACTGATGAAGATGTTGTGCCAGTACACCTGAAGCAGAGGCGGAATACGGACACGGCGGAAAAACAGCTTCTGCCGCGCGAATTCCTCAATGTAGAGCAGCTCGCGGATGACCTCGTCAGACAAGCGCAGCAGTTCCAGCAGCGCACGTTCGTCTGGACAGTGAATGCGCGCCGCATACTCACGCACGGCGTCCTCCACGAGCATTTGATCCTTGAACAGCCGCAGGGTGACGAAGGTGTTCAGCTCCGTCCAGACCGCCGTGCCGTCGATGAAGGCCAGACGACGGAACGGCACCCAGCCGCCGGTCTGGCACCAGATCATACAGCCCACCACGTTTTCCGCCTGCCGCAGCTCCTGCGCATAGCGCTCATACTCCCAGCCGATGAAGGCGGGATACTCGCCGCAGCCCTCATATTCGCGGCGGGTTTGCAGCTCAATGATTTTGGCGACCTTGGTGCGGAAAAAATTTCGGTTGAGCGGCAGGTAGCGGAAAAAGTCGCTCTCCCCATGCTTCATGGAAACGATCAGCGCTGGGCTGGGCTGGTCAGGCCATCAAGCACCTTTGAGAAGGTATCGCGATGCCACATGAGATCGCCAATGGCATGCGCGCCGACGGTCCAGGTGCGGAAGATCAGCTTGCGGTCATGTTTTTCAAACACGGGCAGCAGCAGCTTCAAAAAGGCGTTCGCCTCGGCCGGCTTTTTGAGTTGCAGCTCGCTGCGGAAGTCGTCATGCACATCGCGCCCATCCGCTTCGCCGATGCGGATGATGATGCCGGCGATCTGAGGGAAATCGGTCAGAAACTCGTCCAGCAAATCGCACACAAAGGCGGCAGGCTGCACGCCGCGTTCACGCAGCGCCGGGGTGAATGAGAAATAGTCCATCGTGAGATAGACCGCGAGGCCGTGCTCCCGCAGCAGCTCGAAGCAACGCATAAACTCCTCGCGATACACGGCGATCTTGGCGCGGATTTCCGGCTCATACCACGCGTGATCGGCCAAGTGCGTGACATCATCGAGCGTGACGGCGTTGCAGCCGATGCTTTGCACCTGACCGGCAAAGGTGTCGAGATCCGCACGGATTTGCGTCCACTGCACGGTGCGCTCCGGCTCCTGCAACTGGAGGTGATCGAAGGGAATCTTGGACCAGTTGATCGTACGGCGTTGCAGGCCGCGGAAGAACGGGCCGATGGCATCAATGAGCAGCAGTGGCGTTGGCACGCCGCAGCGTAGCACGCTCACACAAACGCAAGAGCAACAAAACCGTCACGATCTCCAGCCAAGGACCATTGTGCAACGAGAACGTAACATCGGAGTCTTTGTCAGCACTGCCTCATTGCCTGCACACTCAGCTTTCCCGATCATGAGTAAAATATTGGTAGTCGATGACGAAAATGACATTGTCGATCTGGTCAGCCTGCACCTGCTGCGTGAAGGACATGAGCCGGTGCAGGCGGACAACGGCTTGGCCGTGCTGCCGCTGGCGGTCAAAGAATCCCCCGACCTCATTGTGCTGGACATCATGCTGCCCGGCATGGACGGCGTGCAGGTCCAGCGCCGACTGCGGGCGGACACGCGCACACGGCACATCCCGGTGATCATGCTCACCGCGCGGTCACAGACGAACGACCGCATCGCCGGTCTGGAAGGCGGGGCAGATGATTATCTGACCAAGCCGTTCAGCCCGCGCGAGCTGATGCTGCGGATCAATGCCGTGTTGCGCCGCACCCAGAAAGTGGTGATGCAGGCGGAGCAGCGGCTGGGCGACTTCCTGGTGGACCGGAAGAACATGTCCCTCTCCGTCAATGGCAAGCTGGTCGATCTAACGATCACCGAGCTGAAGCTCTTCACCACGCTGATGGCGAACCCGGATGTGGTGCATTCACGCAGCGAGCTGTTGAGCGCGGTGTGGGGTTACGCGGACGACACCCAGTCGCGCACGCTGGACACGCATATCAAACGGCTCCGTGACAAGCTGGGCGCGCATGGCGCGCACATCGAAACTCTGCGACGCCAGGGCTATTTTTTCAAAAGCCAAGTGGCTGAACCAGCGCTGACATGATGGCGGACTTGGCGGGAAGAACATCTGCCGGCATGGCGGCCAGACTACCGCAGGCGCAGCATGAGCCGCCCCTGTGCAAGCAACAGGAGTGTCATCTGCTGGCCGCTTTGCTCAATGAGACACCGCAGGGAGTATTGGTCGTGGCAGCGGACGATGTCATCGCCCATGTCAATCTGGCCATGAGTGTGCTGTTTCTGCCGGCACGGGTGATGCAGGGGGAGCGGCTCGGCACGCTGCGCGGGCTGGAGCAGGTGGCCGCGCTGGTGCAGGAGGCGGCGGTCAGCCGTGGCCGCGTGACCGGTGAACTGCGGCTTCCCTCGGGCATGGACCGGCAGTCTGAACAAGTACGCTTTTTCCATGCTACCGCCGCGCCGTGGAGCGAGTCCGGCGGGCATGGCGTGTGGGTCATGCTGGAGGAGACGACGCAGCGCCTGCTGGCAGACCAGCGGCACCTCGATTTCATCCACCAGGCCGGGCATGATCTGCGCGCGCCGCTATCGCTGATCCACGGCTATCTGGAGACCCTGCGCAGCGGCATGATCAAGTCCGGTGCCGCCTTGCAGCGCTGTGTGGAGGTGATGGACAAGCACAGCCGACAGATGATGCGGCTCATTGAGGACATGCTGCTCCTGGCGCGGCTGGAAAACGAGCCGCCACCGTTGTCCCATAGCAAGTTCTGGGCGCGGGGCTGCCTGGAGGACGCATTGGAGCATCTCATTGAGCCGTTGCAGCGTTTCCAGGCACAGGTGCAGGTGGATTTCCCGGCAGATGGCGGCCTGCTGCATGGGGACCGCCAGTATTGGGATCAAATTTTCACCAAGCTCATCGAGCAGGCGTTGCAGCGGGCCAGCCAGCCCGGCCTGCGGCTGAACATCAGCGGCCGGTGGAGCGCGCATGAGTGCATCATCACGCTGGCGGACGACGCGCTGCCGCTGCCGTACCTGCCACAGGACAGCGCTGCGGCAGACGTGGGCGGACCGGCGCTAGCCAGAATCACCGGCCTGGCCTGGCGCATCGTGCAGCGCGCCGTGGCCGCGCATGGCGGCAGCATTGAGGTGGCGAGCACAGCGGCAGCAGGCACCATTTTCACCCTCCGGCTGCCACTGCCGGGTTGAAGCGGTCGTCCGCTTGGCGGTTCAGTGTGCCCGCTGCAAAAATGCCTGTTCCTCGTTGAGTAGCAGTGCGGCGGGGATGTTTTCGGCGATCTGATAGGCGCGGGCGGGCCGGCCTGCGAGACTGAGCAAACCGGCGGCGACGGCACGCTGGCCGGCACCCAGCCGGGTGACATCTGCAAGATTGCCTAAATGGCCGGCGATGGCGGGGAGATCACCCATGCGGTAGGCGGCGAGGGCGCGCAGCAGCGGCAGCGGGATGTGCTCCTGTGTGGTGACGGGGCCTGCTGGCGTGTCGGAGCTGTTGTTCAGGTCAATCGTCTCCATTTCAACCCCGAGGATGAGTCGCACGTAGGTGAGGCGGTCGGCATAGACGGCGCTGCTGGGGATCAGCTTATGGAGCTGGCGGGCGGCGGCCAGCAGCACGTCGCTGTCCTTGACCAGTAGGGCTAGGCGTGTGCTCTGCTGTAGGTTTTGCAGGGCGGCTTCGGTCTGGCCGGCGGCGGCGGCGGTTTCTCCGGCCAACTGGCGCGCGGTGAGCGCGAGGTCGGTGAGATTGAGCTTTTCCGCCAAGGTGGCGACGGCTTGCAGCACAGCGACATTGCCGTCGTGTTTGCCGGACTCGATGGTGCCAGTCAGTAGCAGACGTGAACGCTGCAAATCTGGCTCCAGGTGGCTATAAACCTCCGCCTGCGCGATGCTGACCAGACTTTGCGCCACTGGCGGATGTGGTGCGGCCAGCAGCGCCTTCAGTTCCTCCCAGCGCTGTTCCTGCGCCAGTGACTGCATGAGGATGGGATACAGCTCGCGGGATTTCATGGCGAGGTCTTTGGAGATGAGTTGCGAAACCTGGGCGTGTTGGTGCTCGACCATCAGCCAGTAGGCGAGCTCTTCGAGCCGACCTTCTTTGCGGATTTGAAAGCGCTCGATTTCTGCGCTGGCAATTTGGGGGCGCTGCTCGGGCCGCAGTCGCAGTAGGGCGGAGACGACGCCGAGGCGCGCGGGCAGATTTTCCAGCGGATGCTGGGTGACGAGATCAAGCAGCCGCCCGGCTTCGAGGGGCGTCAACGTGCGGTCGGTGGCGAGTGTGGCGATGGCGTCCAGGCCGGTGGCAGCGCTGAGTTCAGCGAGCTGCCAGAGCTGATTGCGCGCCTGCTGCCTGACTTCGGCGAAATGGCTGCGCAGATCCTCTAGCGCCGCGTTGAGCCTGGCGGCAGGCGTGCCGGTGTCTTGCGCCAGCGCACGGCGTTCGATGATGGCGGCCTCCTGCGTGTGGCCTTCGGCTTTCAAAATGCTGGAGAGTAACTTCAGCCCCGGCTGCGGCGCGTTGTCGCTGGCGGGCAGTTTGGCATAGACCTCACGGGCTTCGGTGGTTTTACCGGTGGCGATGAGCGCGTTGCCCAGGAGCAGATCCTCCTCGGTGCTCAGCGGCTGCTGCTCGGCCAGCAGGCGCAGTTGCTGCGCGAGCCCGGCGGGATCGGTCCCGGTGGCCTGATAAAAGGCCACCATGGCCCGGATGACGGTCGCATCCGCAGGCGCTTTCTGCCGGGCCTGCAGCAGATGATGCGCGGCGCGGCTCCAATCCTGCTCCGAGACGGCCTCCTGCGCCGCTGCGGCCTCCTGCCGTGCCAGCATGGAGCGGACGGCGTTGGCAGCGGGCTTCCAGGCGATCCAGACGCCGATCAGGACGGCGAAGGTGAGCAAAATGCCCGCATAAAACCAGCCAACACGCTCGCGCGGCGGTGTCATGTCGGGAACCTGCTGCTGGGAGTCGGAATTGAATTCAAAGGCCATGGCTGACTGGGGTTGCGCCCTATTCGCCGGGCTGGTTGCGTTTGCGTTTGCGTTCTTCGTCGTCATCGCTGCCACCGCCGTAACCGATGACCTCCACGGTGATGATGGATGGCAGGGCCTGCGTGGTGGCGGCCTGCGTCTGGTTTTGCGCCCCGGTCTGCGCAGTGGCGCTGGTGGCAGCGCCGGCGCTGTTGTTTGCCCCGGCCACAGCTCCCAAACTGGGTGACGCCACGGTGGCGGCGGCGGGTGTTCCCGCGCTGGTGCCGCCGACGGAGATGTTGGCTGAGTTCAGCACAATAGTGGCGGCGATGTTGAGATTTCCGGTGGCACGGATGCCAGCATCACCTGCGTCCACCGCACCGATGGGGGCGATGAGGTCCACATTGCCCGGCCGCACGCCGGCCACGGTGGCCAGCACGCCGATGCCGCCGCCCGTCGCGAGACCGGCGAGGTCGGTGGCGACGTTCGCGCTTTGCGGATCAATCAAAACACGCGTGGGCGGGGCGGACTGCACTGTTTTGGAGGAGGAACCGGCGGCGATGTCGCCAGCGGAGGACCAGATGGTGATGTCCCCGCCGCGCAGGGTGAAAATTCGCGCGATGCCGATGTCCACACTCTCATGGGTGAAGATGGACACGCTGCCGCCCGCCTCGGTGATGACGCCCGGCGGGGCGAGTGTGCTGCCGATCAAGCTGGAGGCGAGCTGCAACCTGCCCGCAGGCGCGAGGATACTGATGTCCCCGCCGCTTCTGGTGCGAATGTCGCGGGCCTGGGTTTCGATGCTGCCCGTGCTGGTGGTGGGGAACAGTTTGGCGATGGCAGCAAAGCCCGCCGTGTAAGTCCCGGCGTTCGGGCTGTCGGGATCGTTGTGGTCGCGCCCGGCGTCACGCAGCACGAGGTAGAACACCGCTAGGGCAAGCTGACGCTGCTGTTCAGGCGTGAGCAGCGGATCATTCAAATCCACGCTCGGCACGCCCAGGATCTCGGCCAGCTCCGTGAGATAACGATTGCCCCCACGACCGCTAGCGAATTCGGTGATGAAGCCGGTG
>JBDNIB010000138.1:0-1786 GCA_041688535.1 Prosthecobacter sp. | reverse complement strand
AGTGGTTGGAAAATCAGGCAAATTGAGACAGGAAGCGAACGTCGTTTTCGATGAGGTGACGGATGTCGGTGATGCCGTGCATGATCATGGCGAGGCGATCAAGGCCAAGACCGAAGGCGAAGCCGGGGGTGGTGTCGGGATCGACGAGGGTGTCGCCACGCGCTTTGTTGATGTCGGTGAAGACGGCGGGATCGACCATGGCGCAGCCGGCGATTTCGATCCAACGGGCTTCTTTGCCCTTCGCTTCGAGTTTCACGTCGATCTCAAAGCTGGGCTCGGTGAATGGGAAGAAGTGCGGACGGAAGCGCACGGCGGTGCCAGCGCCGAAGATCTCGCGGAAGAAGTATTCGAGCGTGCCTTTGAGGTCGCCGAGGCTGACGTCTTGATTGACGTAGAGGCCTTCGAGCTGGTTGAAGACGCTGAGGTGCGTGGCGTCGATTTCATCGCGACGATACGCGGCTCCGGGAGCGATGATGCGGATGGGCAGCGCTTTGGCGGCCTCCATGGTGCGGATTTGCACGCTGGAGGTGTGCGTGCGGAGCAGTCGGCCATCAGGCAGATAGAAGGTGTCCTTCTCGTTGCGGGCTGGGTGGTCGGCTGGCGTGTTGAGCGCGTCGAAGCAATGCCACTCGGTTTCAATTTCCGGGCCTTCTGCCGAAGCGAAGCCCATGCGGCGCAGTGTGCGAATGGCGAGATCGCGAATCTGTGTGAGCGGATGCAAAGCGCCGACGCCTGCGCCGGGACGGCCCGGCAACGTGATGTCGATGCCTGCAACGGCCTTGGCGTCTTGCGCGGCCTGCAGGGCGAGTTTTTTTGTGTCGATGCCTTCGGTGACGGCAGTGCGCACGTCGTTGAGCTTGGCACCGACTTCTTTTTTCTGATCGGCCGGCACGTCCTTCATGCCCTGGCTGAGGGCGGTGACGCTGCCTTTTTTGCCAAGGAAGTTCACCCGCACCGCTTCGAGCGCGGATTCATCCTGCGCGGCATCAAGCGCGGTGAGGGCTGCGGTTTTGAGGGAGTCGAGTTGGGAGTGCATGGGAGGAAGGGGGCGCGACGATGGGGGTAGATCAGGTCTTTCGCAACCCAGAGGTGAGGGTAAACAGGCCGCGCTTGCCTTTCTTCTGAGCTTGGTCAAAATCCTGCGCATGCCACGTCGTGAACTCTCCCGCCCACAGCAAGTCACTGTCTGGCTCCACGAGTGGGGAAAACAACTCACTCAACCAGCGGACATGGTGCTGATTGGCTCCGCTGCCTTGCTGTGGCACGCTGCACAAAAAGGCATCACGGCCAGCCTGCCGGAAAACAGTATGGATGCTGATCCGGTGACGAACTCGGATGAACTGGCCTGGCTCTGCTACGATGCCGTGATCGGCAGCGAGTTCGAGCAGGCGCACGGCTGGCACATCAATCTCATGCCGGAGTCTGTGCTCAAAGAACTGCCCGAAGGGTGGTTGGAACGCGCCACCGTCGCTCAAGATGGCAATCTCACCGTCACGGTCCCGCATGCCACCGACCTGCTGGCTCCAAAGCTTCGGCGCAACGAACCCCGCGACCGCCAGCACGCGGCATGGGCACGGGAACAAGGTTTGATTTGAAACATACCACGATTAGTTTCCCGCCATGCGACGCCTCCTCTACCAGGATGAAGCCCGGCTCGAATATGGCCGCCGGTTCTGGCAAAACGCTGCCCGCAAGGCACGCCTGCTCGCGCACTGGCAGGATGCACGACATCCGTATCGAGAACGCTTCCTGGAAAAATGGCAGCCGCTGGTGGACCGCGTGCTTT
>JBDNIB010000137.1:0-2581 GCA_041688535.1 Prosthecobacter sp. | reverse complement strand
GGTCTCCGGGGTCATGCTGTGGCCTTCTTTGGCGTGCTGGAGGAGGTGGCGGATGCTTTCGCCGATCTCAGTGCCGCCAGGCTCGCGCAGGACTTCGACGCGGCGGCCGGACTGTTCGAGGCGGGTGCGCAGCAGGGCGATCTGCGTGGATTTGCCACAGCCTTCGGAGCCTTCGAAGGAGAGGAGGAAGCCTGGCTGTGCGGTGGCGGGCATGTGGGGCGGTTTTTTCGTTCTCGTCCTTGTCCTCGTTCAAATCGTGGACGCTGGGTGAGGCGGGATGGAGGAATGGAAAACTGAGAACTGAAAATGGGCTGCGTGTGGCGGGGCGGTGGCGGGGACTCGATGGCTTCGGGTGATGGCGGAGCGGGAAGATCGAGGACGAGTTCGAGTAGGAGGACGAGGACGACTTTATTCCCACTCGATGCTGGCGGGTGGCTTGGTGCTGATGTCGTAGAGGACGCGGTTCACGCCTTTGACGCTGTTGAGGATCTTGTTGGAGGCATTGCGCAGGACGCTGTAAGGCAGCTCGACCCAGTCGGCGGTCATGGCGTCTTCGCTGATGACGGCACGCAATGAGATGGCCTGCTCGTAGCTGCGTTCGTCGCCCTTGACGCCGACGGTCTTCACGGGAAGCAGGGCGGCATAGGCCTGCCAGGTCTGCTCATACCAGCCGCTGCGGCGGAGCTCGGCGATGAAAATGGCATCGGCCTGCTGAGTGATAGCGACACGCTCGGGGGTGATCTCGCCAGGGATGCGGACGGCGAGGCCGGGGCCGGGAAACGGATGACGCCACAAGGCCAGATGCGGGATGCCGAGGCTGGCACCGAGGGCGCGGACTTCGTCTTTGAAGAGCTCGGCGAGGGGTTCGAGCACTTTGCCCTGCGCTTTGAGCTCCATGATCTTATCGACGCGGTTGTGATGCGTCTTAATTTTGCTGGCGATGCTGCCGCTGGTGGCGCTTTCGATGACGTCGGGATAGAGCGTGCCTTGGGCGAGGAGTTCGACGTTGTCGGCGACTTTCCAGAACTCTTCGACGAAGAGGCGACCGATGATGCGGCGTTTCTCTTCGGGGTCGGTGACGCCTTTGAGCGCGCCGAGGAAGATCTCGCTGGCGTCGATCTGCTCGATGGGGACGCCGACTTTGATGAAGAGTTCTTTGACCTCGGCGGCTTCGTTGAGGCGCATCATGCCGGTGTCGATGAAGATGCAGCGGACTTTGACACCGGCCTTGGCAAGCAGGACGGCGAGCACGGTGCTGTCCACACCGCCGGAGACGCCGCAGATCACCTCACGCGTGCCGACTTCCGCTTTGATGCGGTCGAGCATCTGCGCTTTGAAGGCTTCGATGTCGAACTTGGCGAGCACGGCCCCACTTTTCGTGAGGAAGTTCTTCAGGATGGCGGTGCCTTCGTGCGAATGCGTGACCTCGGGGTGAAACTGAATGCCCCAGCAGCGGTCGGACCATTTCAGCGCGACTGGAACGGCGTCTTCGTTGGTGGCGATGATTTGGGTGGTGCTGGCGAGATCGGCGCAGGTGTCGCTGTGGCTCATCCACACCTGGGATTCGTGCGAGACACCGGCAAAGAGGTCTTCGTGGTCAGTGACGATGAGCTTGGCGGGGCCGTACTCGCGGGTGACGCCGGGCTTGACGCTGCCGCCGTGTTTGATGTTGAGAAGCTGCATGCCGTAGCAGACGCCAAGCACGGGAACGCCGAAGGACATCAGCTTGTCGTAGTCGATGTCCGGCGCATCGGCGTCGGCGGTGCTGCGGGGTCCACCGGAGAGGATGATGGCTCCGGGGGATTGCAGATTCGCCAGCTCAGCCGGCGGATAGAGATGCGAGACGAAACCGAGCTCGCGGACGCGACGCACGATGAGCTGGGAATACTGGGAACCGTAATCGAGTACGGCGACTTCTTGGGAGGTCATGGAAGGAATGACGAATGCAGAATGACGAATGACAAACGAGGCCGATCAATGCGGCTCGTAGTTGACCGGTTCTTCGGTGATGACGACGTCGTGCGGGTGGCTTTCTTTGAGGCCACCGGCGGTGATGCGGACGAAGCGGGCTTTGGCGCGGAGTTCGTCGAGGGTGTTGGCACCGACGTAACCCATGCCGCTACGCAGACCGCCGATGAGCTGGAAGACGACCTCGGCAAGCGGGCCTTTAAAGGGCACGCGGGCCTCGACCCCTTCGGGGACGAGCTTGCCGGAGCTGTTCTGGCCGTAGCGGTCGCCAGCGCCTTTGCGCATGGCTTTGAGGCTACCCATGCCACGGTATTCTTTGAAGGTGCGGCCCTGCGATTTGACCATGTTGCCAGGGCTTTCTGAGGTGCCCGCGAGGAGGGAGCCGAGCATGACGAAATCGGCACCCGCAGCGAGCGCTTTGACGATGTCGCCGGAGTAACGGATGCCGCCATCGGCGATGACGGTGACGCCTGCCGCACGGCAGACTTCGGCGACTTCCTGCACGGCACTGAACTGGGCCATGCCGACACCGGAGATGATGCGGGTGGTGCAGATGGAGCCAGGGCCGACGCCGACTTTGACGGCGGAGGCACCGGCTTTGACGAGATCGCGT
>JBDNIB010001134.1:0-5109 GCA_041688535.1 Prosthecobacter sp. | reverse complement strand
TTGGATTGGATCGTTTACGATGTTGCCGGAGTCTTCCAGTTCATTGCCTTCCGTGTCTTCACCGCCATTGTCTGCATGATCATCTGGGTGGCCCTCGCGACCGAATGGGGGCGGCGTTTTCACCGTGCGCTCGGCCTGTGCATGGCCATACCGTTGATCGCCTGCATCTCGTGGATGATTTTTATGAAGGAAGGCTCTGATTCGCCTTATTATGCGGGCCTGAATCTGGTGATGCTGGGCGCCGCAGTGCTCATGCGCTGGTCCCTGCAGGACAGTCTCATCGTCGTGGCGCTGACTCTCTCCGCCTACCTGCTGGCTTGCTTTGCGCACAGTCCGATCAGCAATCGCAGCATCTTTTACAACAATCTTTATTTCCTCATCGTCACCGGCGTGTTCACCACAGCCGGCACCTGGTTCTACAATGACATTCGCTTCTCGGAATTTCGGCTGCGTGACGATTTAGACGCCAGCCGCGCCGAACTGGAGGAGTCTAATCAAAAACTGCGTGAGCTCGACGAGGTAAAAAGCCGCTTCTTCGCCAATGTGAGCCACGAGCTGCGCACCCCGCTCACGTTAATGATCGCGCCGCTAGAAGCGCTCATGCACCGTGCGGAGTCCGGACGTACGCAAGAGGATCTCGATTTGCTGGACACGATGCACGGCAATGGCATGCGTCTGCTCAAGCTGATCAATGATCTGCTTGATCTGGTGCGCCTGGAGTCAGGTCGCGCCCAGGTGCACACGCAACGCGTGCAAATCGACGAGTTCATTCATGGCCTGTCCAATGCTGTGAGCGCCGTGGCGGAAGACAAGCACATCCAGCTTCAGACGCAGGTGCAGCCTGGACTGGGCTTTGTGCTGACAGATCCTGAAAAGCTGGAGCGCATCTGCCTCAATCTGCTCTTCAACGCCCTCAAATTCACCGCTGCAAAGGGGAAGGTCGATTTCAGCGCCGAACAGGAGGACGGCTGGCTCACTGTCGAAGTGCGTGACTCCGGCATGGGCATTCCGGCGGATCAGTTGCCGCACATTTTCAACCGTTTCTGGCAGGCGGACACCTCCTCACAGCGCAAGTTCCAGGGCATGGGCATCGGTCTCGCCCTGGTCAAAGAGCTGGCGGAAGTGCAGGGCGGCTCCGTGACCGCCACCAGTGTGGTGGGCAAGGGTACCACCATGAGCGTCAAATTGCCGCTGCAACTCGCGGAGACAGTCGAAGTCGAGGCAGATTTCCCCGAAGAAATCGACCCACGCCTGGAGCAGCCCAAAGACAAGGACTGGATTGCGGATCTTTATCGCCGTGCCGAACTGTTCCCGGCTATGACCTCCCTGCAGGCCACCCTGAGGCCGGTGGAAACAGGTGTCGGCAGCAGCCGCAAGCCGAAGCTGCTCATTGCTGATGACGAGCCAGACATGCTACGCTTCCTCAAGAGCCAGTTGAGCAACCACTTTGAAGTGCTGGAGGCCGTGGACGGCCAGCAGGCGGTGGAAAAAGCCGCCCAATTCCAGCCCGACATCATCCTCTCCGACATGATGATGCCGGAAAAAGACGGTCTCCAAGTGTGCCGAGAACTGCGCGAGCGCAGCACCACCCGCTCCATCCCCGTGGTGCTGCTCACGGCGCGTGCCGATGAGCGGACAAAAATCGAATGTCTTGCCGCTGGTGCCAGCGATTTCCTCTCCAAGCCCTTTTCCATGACCGAGGTCATGGTGCGCCTGAAAAATCTCGTCGATTCACGGCTCTATCAGAAGGAACTCTTCCGGCAGAAGCAGCAGCTTGAGGCCGCTTTGGAGCAGATTTCGGAAACGGAGTCCATGCTCGTGCAGAATGAGAAGCTCGCCTCACTGGGCCGTCTCAGCGCCGGGCTGATCCATGAAATCAACAACCCGCTGAATTACGCACGTCAGGGGTTGCACCTCCTCGGGCGCTCCACCAAGTCCCTGCCGGAAAATGAGCGTGCCGACTTTGCCGAAGTGCTCACGGATGTGGAGGAGGGCGTGAATCGCGTCATCCAGATCATCTCCGACCTGCGTGGTTTCACCCGCAACACACATGAGCTCGGCCATGCCTTTGAATTGAAGCCCACGGTTGAGACTGGCCTGCGTTTCTTTTCCCACATCTGGAAGGATGGTGTTCAGCGTGTGGTGGATATTCCGGCCGGTCTCGAAATTCGCGGCGACAGCAACCAGTTCGTGCAGGTGTTCATCAATCTTGTGCAGAACGCCCTTGATGCCATGGGGAGCAAGGAGTTCCCTGTGGCTGAGACGCCCTGCATCGCCATCACCGGCTCGGCCCGGAACAACAAGATCATCTTCAGTCTCAAAGACAACGGCCCTGGAATCCCTCTGGAGATTCGCAACAAGATCTTCGACCCTTTCTTCACCACCAAGGACGTGGGGCAGGGCATGGGCCTCGGACTTTCCATCTGCAACCGTATCATCGCCGAGCACGGTGGGCGCATCCAAGTGCGCAGCGAGCCCGGCCTGTTCACCGAGTTTATTTTGGAATTTCCATCAGCCGACAGTCATCATCAAACTCAAGCCGACACCTAGAAGGACCCATCCACATGCAACACCAATACGACCTCAAACGCTACGCCGTTCTCTATGTCGATGACGAAGAGAAAGCATTGAAGTACTTCGAAAGAACCTACAGCGATGAATTCCGCATCCTCACCGCTAATAATGCGGCTGACGGCCTCAAGCTCATCGAGCAGCATGGGGACGACATCGGCATTCTCCTCTCCGATCAGCGCATGCCTGGGGAAAAAGGTGTGCAGTTGCTGGAGCGCGCGCGCCATCTCCGCCCGCGCCTGGTGCGCATGATCGTCACCGCGTATGCCGACTTTGGCGTCACCGTGGACGCTGTGAATCTCGGCAGCATCTTCCGCTACATCTCCAAGCCCATCGAGGTCGAGGATGTGCGCAACACCCTGCACCGCGCCATGGAGTTCTTCATGTTGCAGCACGAGCGTGATGACCTCCTGCGCGAAAAGCTCTCCGTGCTGCAGAATCTGCTGATCACGGACCGCGTCATGGGTCTCGGCGTGGTCGCCGCCGGACTGAACCAGCATCTGCACCAGCCGCTGCGTGCCGTGCATGCCTTCCTGGATCTCTGCACGGGCAGGCTTGGCCCGCAGAATTTCAACCTCGACCGCATGCGCGAGGCCACGTTCTGGCACGATTTCCATGCTCACGTCGTCCGGCAGTCCGCCCGCATCGCCGATCTTCTCGGCACTTTGCAGACTGCGTCTGGTGGGGAGCAGAAATTGGATGCTGCCGCCGTCATTCAAGCTGTGATTGATCAAGAAAAATCCGCTTTCACCGCCAAAGGCATCGAACTCAAGTTCGAGGCCATTGGCTCGCTTCCCGCGCTGCATGCCAGCAGGCCCGCGTTTGAAAAAATGCTACACCTGCTGCTTGAGACAGAGTTGGCGCTGCTGCCTGCTGGCACTGCTGTCACCCTCTCGGCTCAAGCCGTTACCGCAGCCGCTGATGCAGGCTCTCTACATCTCACGCTGACCGACAACGGCCCTGGTCTGTCCAAGGAAGTGTTGCGTTCCGTGTTTGATCCTTTCTTCACTCAAGCAGACGTGGACAAGGAAGGACCGGGACTCAGTCTCATGGGTGCCTACCTCCTCGCCTATCACCATGGTGGTCGGATCAGCTCCCCACGCACGGCCAAGGGGCTCGTTCTCGATCTCATCGTGCCTGCCAGCGCCCCAGCTTCGGTGTCGCCGACGGACAGCGGCCGTGAATTCATCACCAACGTCCTCATGAACGATATTCTCTGGGAACGTCTGTTGCCGAACGGCTGACGGCGGTGCCAACAGTGCGACCACCGGTGAAATAGCGGGTGGAAGCACTTGTCGGCGCGCACATTTTCGGTTTGATCGGCGGAACCTCCCTGTTTCGCCGCCGCATGCCACTTTCCGATCCTTATGCATTCCAACTCGCTGGTTTCAGCGAGCATGATGTCGATGAAATCCTGGCGGATCTCGACTACCTGCATCGCAACTCGCGCTGGACTCATCGGCGTGATCAGATCGAGCGCATGATCGTCGAGTCGCCGGTGATCCTGCTCGATTTTCTGCGCAGCGTGCAGCCTGACATCGTCCGCAACGCGATGATTCCCCGGCGGGTGAAGGATGCGGTGCTGCGCTGAGCGCGGTGAAGCTGCCTGTTTGAGTTGTTGCGCGTTGGCTGACTTCCGCCACATTCGGCCTCCCCATGCTCCGGCCATTGTGCGCCGGGCGTCGTATCTTCTTCTCTCATGTTCAACTGGATCATCAAAAAAATCATCGGCACCAAGAATCAACGCATGGTGCGCAAGCTCCAGCCTGCGGTGGCCGAGATCAATCGCCACGAAGCGCAGTTGCAGCAGGAACCGGAGGAGGCATTGCGCGAGCGCACGCAGAAGTGGCAGGAGCAGTTCCGCGCTTTCCACACACCGCCCTTCCTTGGCGGGGTCAGCCTGCGCATTGCCGACGAGGTCGCCGTGGATGCCTGCCTCGCGCAGGTGGAGCAGTACTTCGCCGCCCTGAAGAAGCATTTCCCGGCACTTGCGGACGACTACCTCGCCCAGGGCCGCTGGCGCACCGTGAGTTTTGACGACAAGAAGCAGCGCATCGACCGTGCGCGTGAGGCATGGAATGAGATCGAGCCGGACTTCGCTGCCATTGAGCTGAAGATGCTCAACGACATCCTGCCGGAGGCCTACGCGGTGGTGAAAAACGCCGCCCGCCGCATGTGTGGCCGCGAGATCATCGTCTGCGACCAGCCGCTGGGCTGGAACATGGTCCACTTCGATGTGCAGCTCGTCGGCGGCGTGGCTTTGCATCGCGGCATGATCGCCGAAATGGCCACCGGGGAAGGGAAGACCCTCGTCGGCACCCTGCCGGTGTATTTGAACGCGCTCAGCGGCCGTGGCGTTCACGTCATCACGGTCAACGATTACCTCGCCCGTCGTGACAGCGAGTGGATGGGCAGTTTGTACAAATTCCTCGGCCTCACCGTCGGTTGCATTCAAAACGACCAGCCCAGCCACTACCGTCGTGAGCAATATCAGGCGGACATCACCTACGGCACGAACAGCGAGTTCGGCTTCGACTA
>JBDNIB010001133.1:0-5994 GCA_041688535.1 Prosthecobacter sp. | reverse complement strand
TCGGCATCGTGCTCTTTGCCATCTCCCTCCTCGTCAACTGGTGCGCCCGCGCCGTGGCGCGTCGTTTTGAATCTCACAAGGCATGAACGAAAAAGCAAAATGATGATATGTAAAAATAATCCCTCCCCGGCCTGCCACGCCTTGGTGTTTACCCCAACTCCACTGAACAACAAACCCGCAACCTCCCTGGTCCCGCATCACCCACACGCGATTATTTTGCACCCCATCATTTTGCACCCCTTCTTTGATGCCCCCTGACCCCACCAACCCCTTCGCCGGTGACAACTCCGGCATTCAACAGCGCGAGACGCTCGCGCGCTGGGCGCTGCGTGCCGGCAGCTACATTGTGGTGCTGCTCACGGTGGGCATCATGCTGCACATCTTTGCCAAAGGAGCGCCAGTGGTCTTCCAATCGAGCTGGCCCTTCGTGAATACGCAGTTCCTCACCGAACTGCCTGCCACCCTGCACGTCATTGAGGACCAGCAAGGCAATCACATCGAAACCGACGTGAATGGCGCGGACGCCATCAAGAAACAGCTCGGCGACAACTTCCGTTCCGAAAAAACCGTCTCCTACTCCGGCGGCGGCATCCTGGGGCCGATCGTCGGCACCGCCTTGCTCGTGATCGTCAGTGTCAGCGTCGCGCTCTTCCTCGGTGTCGCCTGCGCGATTTATCTCAGTGAATACGCGAAAAAGGGCAAGTTCCTCGAACTCGTGCGCCTCGCCATTTTGAACCTCGCGGGCGTGCCTTCCGTGGTCTTCGGCCTGTTCGGCCTCGGAGCCTTCGTGTTGACCGCGCCCGTGTTTGTGGACGTGCCTGCGGATCGCTCCGTGTTCTTCATCCCGCTCGGTTTCACCACGCTCAGCTTTGAAGGTTGGGACACCTGTGTGCTCTCCGGCGGCTTCACGCTCGCCTTCGTCATCCTCCCCGTCATCATCACCGCTAGCGAGCAGTGCCTGCAGGCCGTGCCGAGCGGTTTCCGGGAAACGAGCATGGCGCTCGGAGCCACGCGCTGGCAGACGATCCGTTACAGCGTGCTCCCCTTCGCCACGCCTGGCATTCTAACCTCCAGCATCCTCGGCATCGCCCGTGCCGCCGGCGAGACGGCCCCGATCATGTTCACTGCCGCACTAGCCTTCAAAGACAAACTGCCCTGGCAAAAAGACCTGCCGCCGCTGCCCGCCGACGCGTCCATGTTCGCGCACTGGGAGCAGAGCGTGTCACGCTTCCTCGGCATCTTCACCGAATCCGTGCAGGCGCTGCCCTATCACATCTACACCCTTGCCGCCAAGATCCCGCAAAACGAGTACGCCGAGCGCGCGCAATACGGCTCCGTCTTCGTCTTCCTTGTCCTCGTCGCCGGTCTCGCTACCACCTCCGTGCTCATTCGCCAACGCCTCCGCGCCAAGTACCGCTGGTAAATCTCTCCCGCTCATGTCAGCTGATTCTACCGCCAAATCCTCTCCACCACCGGTTGTCCAGGTGAGCGGCATGGATTTTTGCTACGGCAGCAGCCAGGCGCTCGCCGACATCAATCTGGAGGTCGAATACCACCGCGTCACCGCCCTCATCGGCCCCTCCGGCTGTGGCAAGAGCACGCTGTTGCGCTGCATCAACCGCATGAATGATCGCGTACCCAGCGCCCGCGTGACTAAGGGCGAGGTGCGGGTCAAAGGCAAAAATATCCACGACGCCGACGTTGATCTCACCCAGCTCCGCAAACAGGTCGGCATGGTGTTTCAAAAGTCGAACCCCTTCCCCAAGAGCATCTACGAGAACGTCGCCTATGGCCTGCGCATCCACGGCGAGAAAAACAAAAACGTGCTCGACGAGGCCGTCGAGCGCTCGCTGCGCCATGCCGCACTCTGGGATGAATTGAAAGACCGCCTCAGCGCCAACGCCCTCGCCCTGTCCGGCGGCCAGCAGCAGCGCCTGTGCATCGCCCGCGCCATCGCCACCGTGCCCGACGTGCTGCTCATGGACGAGCCCTGCTCCGCGCTCGACCCCATTTCGACGCTGAAAATAGAGGAGCTCATGGGCCAGCTCGCCCGCGAGTTCACCGTCGTCATCGTCACCCACAACATGCAGCAGGCCGTGCGCGTCTCCGACTTCACCGCCTTCCTCCACCTCGGTAAACTCGTCGAATTCTCCCCCACCGAGGAACTCTTCACCAATCCCCGCGAAAAGCTCACCGAGTCTTATCTGCGCGGCACGTTCAGTTGAAAATGGCCGCCGCAATTCCAGCCGCTACAGAGCCACTCATCCAGGTGGAGAAGTTCAACTATGCCTATGGCGACCACCAGGTGCTCTTCGATGTCGATTTGAACATGCGCCGCGAGGACGTTACCGCGCTCATTGGCCCGTCCGGCTGCGGCAAGAGCACGCTGCTACGCGCGATCAATCGCATCAACGACCTTGTGGACTCCGCCCGCGTCGTCAGCGGCCAGATCAAGATTGATGGCGTCGATCTCTACGCGCCCGAGGTCGATGTAATCAACCTGCGCCGCAATGTCGGCATGGTGTTCCAGAAGTACAATCCCTTCCCGCGCTCCATCTTTGAAAACGCCGTTTATGGCCTCCGCGTGGCCGGCATCAAGGACCGCCACGATCTCGAAGAAGCCGCCGAGCGCAGCCTGCGTTCCGCCGCCTTGTGGGACGAGGTCAAAGACCGCCTGCACGAGATGGCCACCGGACTTTCTGGCGGCCAGCAGCAGCGTTTGTGCATCGCCCGGGCCATCGCCCTCCAGCCGCGCATCCTGCTCATGGACGAACCCTGCGCCGCGCTCGACCCCATCGCCACCGCGCGCATTGAGGAGCTGATCCATCAACTGCGCGGCCAGTACACCTTCATCATCGTCACGCACAACATGGAGCAGGCGAAGCGCATCGCCGACCGCACCGCCGTCTTCTACAAAGGCAAGGTCATCGAGGACGACGACACGATGACCATCTTCAATCATCCCAACAATCCGCTGACCGAGTCCTACATCACCGGGCGGTTGACGTGAAAAAGTAGTCCCGAGCTTTAGCTCGTCCGGGAAGTTGAAAAAGCCGCTTTCTGTCCCAGTATGGGCCGCATGCGACTCCGCCCCTTCCTGTTTCTCCTCCTCAGCGCCAGCGCTGTGCATGCCGGTGTGGAGATTGACATCGATGAATTTGGCAAAAGCCTCGGGGGTTGGAAAAAAGAGAGCGGCAAGGCGGCCGAGTACAAATTCTCCGAAAGCGACTACCGCACCTACAAACCCGAAATCACCCAGTCCCCAGATGGCGGTGTGTTCATCTCCGTGCGTGTGGATCATGTGCGTGGCATGTTCTCCTCCGACGACCATGCCAGTTTGGAGATGAGCTTTGCGCCAGACGGCACCATGCTGTCGTCCCAGGCGGCCATTTCAATCCAGGAGCGTCGTATCAGCAGCGACACCTTCCGCAGCGGCGGCAAATCCGCCGCCAAAGCAGCGGGCGATCTCGTCAACGGCACCGCCGAAAAAGCCGCCAAGCTCGGCAGCGACGTGTTTGCCAGTCTCGCCGCCAAAATTCTGCGCGAAAACGTCACGGAACCCGGCCGCATCTCGTATTCCGCTGCGTTGCGTCACAACTACAACCTGCTCTATCGCTGTGTGACGGTGACGAAAGATCCGCCCAAGGCCCTGCGGGTGGAAGGCGAGGTGGCAACCACTGTGCCTGACAAAAAAACCGCGCCAGAGGACATGCTGCAGGTCCGCACGTTTGGTGAACCAGTGAAGGAAGAACCCAAAGCAGAGCCAGAACCGGCCAAACCATGAGCCGCAGACAGTTGCTCATCGACGTCGGCAATGGGCGCACCAAATTCGGTCTCGCCACCCGCGATGCGATCGTTGAGCGACGTGAGCTGGCGACCCGCGAGCTGTCCCCAGCGGCCGTGCGCGAAGTCACGCAGGGCTGGGATTTTGCCGGCGTGGTGCTTTGCACGGTCGTGCCCAAGGTGGTGCCCGCTTTTCACGAAGTGTTCGGCGAGCAACTCATTGAGCTACGTCACGACACGCCGATGGGCATCGGTATTCGTTATCCAAATCCCGCCAGCATCGGTCCTGACCGCCTCGCCAATGCCGTCGCGCTCGCCCACATGCATGGTGCGCCCGGCATCGTGATCGACTTCGGCACGGCAGTGACTTTTGACATCCTCAGTGCCGATAAACACTACATCGGCGGTGTCATTGCCCCCGGCCTGCGGCTGATGACCGACTACCTACACGAACGCACCGCCCTGCTGCCCCGCGTCGATTTGCGCGAGCCAGCCAGCGCCATCGGGAAGTCCACGGAGCAGGCCATCCTCGCCGGAGCCGCCATCGGCTATCGCGGCATGGTCAAAGGCATTCTCGAAGCCCTGAAAACAGAACTCGGCGGGAATGACATCCACATCGTCGCCACCGGCGGCGATGCCGAATGGATCATCGCCGGTATGGGTGAACGCATCATCACCGACCCCGATTTGACCTTGCACGGGCTGCGGATCGTCGGTAACCAGCTTTCTTGACCGCATTCACGCCGCAGGGTATTCTCCGCGCATGACCGCTACCCAAGATCTGCGCCCGCTTCTGCACCAGGAGGTGGACCGCATGCCGCCAGTTGATCTAGCGCTGCTGCATCGTGTCGCCTTGCAGTTGGAGCTGGATCGTGTCAGTGCCGATCTCGACGTGGCGTTTGATGAAGATCGCCGCCTTGGCCGCCTGCAATCCTTGCCGGACATCATCAAGGCGGCGCGGACCGCGCGGCACTCCTGACATCAAGTATGACCATCGTTGTCGATACCAACGTGATCGTGCAGATGTTTGGCCTGCGTTCACCGTATGCCAGACTCAAGCAGGTGTTGGCGGCAGGGGAGATGCGCCTGGTGGTCTCCACACCGATCTATCTGGAGTATGAGGAAGTGGTTGTGCGCTATGCCGACGAGGCACGCTGGTGACAGGTCAGCCGCTTTCTGGAGCTGATCTCGTTGCTGCATGACACGCTGTACCTGGTGGCTCCGACCTTCCGGTTTCGGTTGATCAGCCATGACCACGATGATGCTTTTGCCGATGCGGCGATTGCGGCGGACGCAGCATTTATCATCACGCACGATCACCACTTCGACGTGCTGCATGAGTCCGGTTTCCGCCCGCGACCCATCACGCCGGAGGATTTTATCGCCCGATTTCTGTGATGTGCCGCCTTGATTTGACCTTGCACGGGCTGCGTTTGGTGGGCAATCTCCGCGCCACTACGGGCGGAATGACCAAGCCCGAATGACGAATGGATTCTCGCCGGTGCGACATCTTCGTCATTCGTCATTCGTCATTCGTCATTCGTCATTTCTCTCCCTCATGTCTGACTCTGCAAAAACCTCCATCGGCATCGACTTCGGCGGCACCTCCGTGAAACTCGGTGTGTGCCGGGGTGATGAACTCCTCATCACCGACGAACCCATCCCCACCGGGCAGTTCCACGGCCCAGCCGCGCTGATTGGCGAGATGGCCGCACGGGTGGCGAAGCTGCAAAAGTCGTATCCGGCCATCTGCGCGATCGGTGTTGGTGTGCCGGGACTCGTGGATTTCGATCACGGCTTCGTGCATGAATTGACGAACGTCCCCGGCTGGAAGCATGTGCCGCTCAAGGCCATCCTCGGCGAAAAAACCGGCCTGCCCGTGCTCGTCGAGAACGATGCGAACGCGATGACCTATGCCGAGTTCCGTCATGGTGCCGCACGCGGCCTGAAAAACGTCATCGGCCTGACCATGGGCACCGGCATCGGCGGCGGCGTCGTACTGGATGGCAAGATGTTCCGTGGCAGCGGCTTCGTGGCGGGTGAAATCGGCCAGATGAGCATTCATTTCGACGGCAAACCCGGCCACTACGGCAATCTTGGTGCTTTAGAAAAATACACCGGCAACCAGCAGATCGCTGAGCACGCCGTGCTGCGCTATGCCGAGGCCGGGATCGATAAGGAAATCGCCGACTGCACGCCGAAGAAGATCGC